>DVDV01000074.1 GCA_015296075.1 Leptolyngbyaceae cyanobacterium M33_DOE_097
ATAGTTGAAAGCCTTTTCCATGTCTCACATTTTAACATTTTCTGTGTGAGTTTGGTTCGTTTGTATTGGCAGTCAAAGACTGCCGCTCCTATCCCTCCCACCCCTAAAGAGGTGGGTTTCTCGGAGAATTCTCTATGAAAATCCGGTTTATAATCATTAGCCTTCTAACAGGTGGCAACCTAGTGACATCCCCATACATGGCGGCTGAGACGCTCCCTCTACCACTAACATGGGCTACTTAACTGATTGAGGACTGCTACCTATGTTTTGGAGTGTTGACACAGCCGAGGCGATCGCCCATATTTTGGAACGACAATTCACATTTTGTTGCTTACCATTCCCCTCCATGATGTAAAGTCAAAAGCGGCATTGCTGTGGAACAGACTATGGAAATCATCCCTGCAATTGATCTACTCGATGGTCGATGCGTGCGCTTGTATCAAGGAGATTATGAACAGGCGCAAACTTTTGATGAAAATCCGGTTGCGGTGGCGCGCCAGTGGGCCGACCAGGGTGCAACGCGGTTGCATGTTGTCGATCTAGATGGGGCAAAGGCAGGGCATCCCGTCAATTTGGGAGCCATTGAGGCGATCGCCCACGCTGTCGATATCCCGATTCAAGTGGGGGGTGGGTTGCGCGATCGCGTCAATGCCGCGCGTCTCCTCAGCCTGGGGGTGCAACGCGTGATTTTGGGAACTGTAGCTGTCGAACAACCAGAACTAGTGCGTCAGCTTTGTAAAGAATTTGCCGGACAAATCATCGTTGGTATCGACGCTCGCGACGGTAAAGTAGCCACTCGTGGTTGGTTAGAAACTTCAGAGGTGATGGCCCCCGATCTCGCGAAAGAAATGGCGAAGGTGGGGGTTGCCTCAATCATCTACACCGATATTCACCGGGATGGTACGTTATCAGGGCCAAACTTAGAGGCTTTGCGTGATCTGGCTGCAAGTATCGATATTCCCGTGATTGCCTCTGGTGGGGTCAGCTCGATTACCGATTTGTTGAGCTTACTCGCTTTAGAACCCGCTGGGGTCAAGGGTGCCATTGTTGGGCGCGCCCTCTACACCGGTGACATTTCCCTTCAATCAGCTCTGCGAGCCGTTGGGCAAGGGCGTTGGCAAGACATTCCCCCAGACTTTGGCTCATCAACCATCGCTTAGCATCAAGACAAAATTACTGAATCGGCTGAGAAGCCGCACACAAAACACCTGAAACAGATATCGATCGCCTGACTAAAACGCCGACTAATGGTTTGGCACCATGCGGTGTTGGGCTAAATCGCGAATCAGGGGTAAACGGGAGTTGATGTAGTCATTCATCACACTATCTTCTTCAGGATTCAGCGATCGTCCATCTTGAAGCTGGCGGAGCAACCACTGGACTAAGCTCTTATCGTCTAAGTCAAGCAATACGTGAGCTTGGGTTGTCTCAATTAGCGACCAGAGTTGACGTAGCATCCGAGGAGTCATAAATAAACCTCATTCAATAGAACAACACAAGATAGAACAACGTAGGTTAGGGACAACTCAGTTACCAATTAAACGCAATTATGAAGTGAATTCGGTTGAGCTGTTTTCCTGTTTAACCATAACGAATTCCATCTTGACTTCCGAAGGATCACACAAGATGCAACAAGAGTTACAAAACGTTTATAAAAACGTGTCTAAAGTCCATGAAAAATTGATAACGTCTCCTTTTAACCACCGCTTAAACAGAGAAACGGTAACGATAATAACAAAATAAATCAAACATCAAATAGTTGTAATTGTAGATATTTGTTTTATCTATCAAAGTAGTTTGTTTTATTGAAAAGTCCTCTCCAAAGGCATATTGACGCTATTTATAAGTTTCTCTTGTTGCCAAAGTGATGCACAATCAGACTTAGAAATATTACAAATATGTGTCTTTAGAGCTAGCCTTTTAAGGTTTTGACATTTGAAAAAATTAAGACTTAATTATTACGTATTTGAAATTCAGAATTTCAAGCTTTGGCTTAACGAAAGATCAGCAATTCCTATGGATTAATAGATAAAAGAAATAGTAGTTAAGATTACAAAGTTGAGATGATCGGAAGCTTACAAAAAAGAAAGTATGAACTTCTGTGGAGAATCGCATCTTTCTAAAAAGAAAGAAGTCGTATCCTCTACTTTCACAAAGATCCTTTGAACAACCAAGCAAAGTCGAGACGTTACTTCTTTACCTTCGAACTTGAAGCTGATGGTCTACCACTCAAAGAAGCCAATTCACACTTTTGCAGTCGGTCTAAAGTGGTAAGTCGGTCGGCTTGGTTACTCGTACGAATGGTCTGCTCAGCCCCGATCACAAGAATTTCTTGCTCTAACCGCAAGTACAACGCCTCCTCAATTTCTGACTCAACTGCTCGGCGTACTTGTTTCACAGTCGCCCACGATCGCGCCAGATCCAGTCGCAACCGCTTGGCTAAGCGCGTTACCACCTGCGATCGCTCTGGGCTTGCCGTCTTTAGCACCGCTTGGATTGGCTGACGCAAAATTTTCTCACGTTGCTGCGATGAAACTTGTTGCTGCAACCAACTTTCAGAAGTTGAAATCGGTACGTCAATTGTTTCGCTATCGATTTTGGCAAAGGCGTGGGCTTCGGCATAACTCACCTGCCCATCCTGGTTGTAGTCGGGCCGAGTAATTGGCTCACCTGTGCGTTTCCGCCCACTTAACCCTGAAAAAAAGCTAGAACTATAATCCACATAATCGGCCTCGTCTACCTCTGGGGTACAACCCACTGACGGGCGCGTTTTGATCGTCGCAAAGAAACCACAGCGGTTGTGAGAAGCCACTGCATTACGCGGATTACCACCCCGATAAATTAGATTGGCAAACCCACCTGAGTAACATTGCGCCATCACTGTCACAACGGGCGTTTGGGTCGGCAACTGGTCTAACAAAGCCGTGTAACGCCGGACTGTGAATTCTTGATCGCCCCACAGCGCAAAGAAATTATTCTCATAGTTTTCTTCATAGTGGTAGCCATGCCCCGTGAAGTAAAAAAAGCTTGGCTGGGTCGTTTTTTTAGCTCCCTGTTGGCGTAACCACGTTTCCACGTTACGCAGGGTTGCCGCCCCCTTCAAATTGGGAATTTGAGGCACCTTATAGCGATTTGTGCCGCGTGCATCCACATAGCGAACCGTTGCTCGACCATCGTTACCATTTGCAAAAAAGATCGTCGCGATCGCCGGATTAAACCCAAGCACCTTCAACGTCCGCTGAAAGAACAAAACATTTTTCTCTAGCGAGATCTCATTCATTTCACGTCTGCCGCCCCCCGCAACGACTAAAAAATTTGGCGTTGCTTTCTGGCAAGTTGGGGCGATCTCGTCAGGTAAACGAGTCGGAGTCGGCACCGATTTTTGCACCCCCTTAGATGTTGCGGTAAAAGCTTGACACGCCGCTGTGAGTAGGGCGATCGCGCCCACTAGCCCAAGGTGCATTCGTCTCATCGGTGATCCTCAAAGCTCCTTCTATGCTACAAACGCCGCACAGCTTCTGCCAAGCCAACACAAATGCAAACCATAAAGTCAAAATCGAGGGTTTCTACGCGATCGTTCGGCTGATGGTAGTGCGGATTGCGCAGGTAAGATGTATCCGTCACCATCATGGCGCGATAGCCCAAATCCCAAAAAACAGCATGGTCACTGCGTCGAGTCTCGGGTAAAACAGTGCCCCGCATTGGAATTGGTAGCCCTGCGCATGGCACCCCCGCCCACCGAAACCAACGCCGAAAATGCCACATATCCCCTACTGTTGGTAGATTGCCCACCAGGGCAACAAAATTACCCCGACTGGGATAAATCGCTTTCATTGCAGCCAGAGGATACTTCTGAGAATTGGGTGACTGGGTACAATACCCCAGCATTTCCAACGACAGCATCAACCGTAACGGTTCACCCTGCAGCTGCCGCCCATACAGGGTACTGCCCGCATGGTCATAATCCGTCTCTTCAAAGTCGAAGGCAATCAAGCGCACTGGATGACGCGGCGGTTGGTCATGCAGCGATCGCGCCAACTCAATCAGGACAGCCACACCGGAAGCATTATCATCGGCACCAGGAGAGTTTGGCACTGCATCATAGTGGGCACCAATCACAATTGGAGGTAACGACCGCTGCCCAGGTAAGTTGAGCAGCAAATGTTGATGGGTTTGCCCCAAACTGGTGAAATCGTAAGCCTCGACCTGCCCCCACTCCATCAACTGCTGGCGCACATACTGCCGCACATAAAAGCGCCCTTCGGTTGCAAAGTAAGGGTCGCGATCGCGGGCAATTTCGGCAACATGCGACTGTAGCCGCTCTTTTAGAGAAATAGACAAGCAGACTTCCTTCACCTGTTCGCGATCAGGGTAGCACGTTAACTGAGCAGTGAATCAGCCAATATCTCTCTATGCATAGCAGGCTCAAATCAAATGGAAGAGAGTTATGAAAGTCTCTTCCTGCGGAACATTTGGCACAATTCAAATAGGATTGCTACGCCCGCCAGTCGTTATAATTAAGGCCAGAGCCTTTGCTGGCTATCCTTTGGAGTAGGCTGTGATGCTATTTCATGGGTCTTCTAGCCGTTCAATCCCTCAAAAGAATTAACTCTCGACCGTTTTTTAGGTATGAATCAGTCCTGCCCGGATCTTGCAGAGTCAAAACCTATTCCCGATTACCCGGTGCGTTTAGGAGAAGTGATTCTTATTGTGCTAGGGGCGATCGCTCTGGTAGGAGCGGGCTGTGTCGGGCTTTATTTGCGAGTCATTAACTACGCTTACAACCCCGGTCGGGCTGAAGCGGTCGCCAAAGCGATCGTTGACTACAATATCCCCGGAGGGGCTGAAGGCATCTTTGGCATTAATATCGGCAGCGCTAAGCTGGCTCTCGTTCGCAGTCTTGGCAGCCCACCCAATGTCATCCTATTTGTTGCCAAAAACCCCATCACGCGTGATACCGAAGGGGTACCTGGCAACCTTTTCACATCCGACGATATGGATCAGCAATTTACAGTGCAAAGCCGTCGGACTGAGACCAAAACCTTTTGTGGAGCCACAATACCTATTACCGTTGAGGAAGGTGAGCAAACCTTTCCAAATCTCGACCTACGCCGCCCTGCGGTTCGTTATACCGCTAGCCTGATTGAAGAAGATGTCGAGCGAACAACGGTTATTGTGGCAAATGGCGATCGCCGTTATGAGCTGATTGAATCCAGTTTCTCATCCCTTCGTTGCCGCTAATTAGATTCTGCTTGGACTCTATTGCCTCCATTTCTTGCTCTTTCGATATATTGACGCTGGTCACGAATTTATTCATTGTTATTAATTGAAAGAAAATCTTTCGATTAATTGATTTTCTCCCTAGCTAGGGAATACTTTAAAGCGTTCACTCTTTGTGACGCCCCTAGAGTTTTGAGTTTATCGTTTTGAACTCAGATCCTATGGTTTGAATTTAAGGTTTGGCTTTTCCCTGTTCTGCCTTTCCCCAAAATTCCCTGCAAGGGAGGCTAGACTGCTGGCTGGTCGTTGATTTTAGAACCGTTTCATCAGCTCAGGTAATGCTGCTTGCTGGTGAGTTTATTTTTTGATTCGGTGCCTCTGCCACATATTGACTGGCTTCTGCTCTTTGAGCAGGCGGCACAACAATTTAGCACCAAGCTTAAGGAGAAACACGATGTTTAAGTATTTTGCTACCGCCGCTTTAGTAACTTTGGCGATCGCGCCGATGACGATCGCACAAACCACCCCAACTGAAACTGAGACTCCAACAACCGTGCAGACGGAAGCTCAGACTACGGCTCCGATGGAAGTTGTCGGGCAAATCGAGTCGATTGACCCTCAAACGGAAACGATGGTGGTGAAGACCAGTGATGGCGCGACTCGTACGGTTCGCTATCTACCTGGCTCAGTCGATGCCAGTAAGCTACAGCCTGGTGACACTGTTGTTTTAGGTTACAAAAAAGCCGTTCCCGGCACCGTTGTTAACAAAGTGAGAAACTTCGTCTACGTCCGCCCTGACTACAGTTCTGACGCTCCCGATCGGATTGTTGTCATACCTCAACCTGTGAACGAATTTCGAGTGGGCGATCGCGTGGTGCTTCTATCAAAAGACCGTCTAGAGCGGATCTCTGATGACACCATGTATCTCTCTAACGGGGATGTTATAGAGTACGTGCGTTATGAAATACCCACCGTTGCCGCAGCCGAGAGAAGCACCGTCACGATCGAATCGCTGCCCCGTCGTCAATCAGAAACCGTGGAGCAGCCAGCTGTGGTTGAGCAACCCGTTGTTGAAGAAACAGCCCCGGTTGAAAGAAACGTTTCGCAACCTGTTCGAGCTTTGTGGTAAGACCCGTTTGAATCCTGATTTTTGTACGGGTAGATCTAGCCAACAAAATCCAGTCAAAACCAAGACGTAGGGGCAAAACCTAACCCTACATCCTGCAGGAATGATTGATTAACTGGATTTTAAGTCTCGTCTGAGATAGCTCCAAATGACATTAGAGGGGTGCGTCACTGCACCCTTTTTTAATACCTACTCAAAGCAAGCGTCAGACAATCACCTTTTCGGTTTGACGAGCTTGCACTTCTAGATAAATCAGCAGTGCATTGATATCGGCTGGATTCACGCCCCCAATGCGGGTTGCCTGCCCCACGGTTAAAGGTCGCACCTTAGCCAGCTTTTCGCGGGCCTCTTTTGAAAGCGTTGCGATCGCGTGGTAATCCAGCTCAGCCGGGAGTTTACGCTGTGCCTGACGAGCGATCGCGTCAATCTGGTTTTGTTGCCGTTGAATATAGCCAGCGTACTTAATGTCAATCTCAGCCCCTTCTTTCTCGGCTTGCGTTAAGCCAGGTTGATCTAAGCCAAACGTCTCTAAATCGGCGTAGTGAAAGCCAGGTTTACGCAACAAATCAGCCAGGGTGATTGAGCCTTTAATCGGCTGCTGTGTGTGAGCAGCGATCGCTTTGCCCAGCGCATCTTGCTCTTTGACACGCGTTTCGTGGAGCCGCTCTTTTTCAGCGGCGATGTTTGCCTGCTTTTGCTGAAAGAGTTGCCAACGGCGATCGCAGACTAAGCCGATCTCGCGTCCAAGCGGTGTCAGGCGTTGATCGGCATTGTCAGACCGCAGGATCAGGCGATATTCAGAACGAGACGTTAGCACCCGATAGGGTTCGCGCAACTCCTTTGTGCAGAGGTCATCGATCAGAGTGCCGATGTAGCTCTCCTCGCGGGGAAACGTCACCATTTCTTTGCCTGCCACCAATCGGGCGGCGTTGATACCTGCCACAAGCCCCTGCGCTGCCGCTTCTTCATAACCCGTTGTGCCGTTAATTTGTCCGGCGCAAAACAAGCCCTCAACCGTTTTCGTCATCAAAGTAGGGTAGCACTGCGTCGCAGGCAAATAGTCGTACTCCACGGCATAGGCAGGCCGCAACATGGCGCACTTCTCTAAACCGGGGAGCGATCGCAACATTTGCAGCTGAATTGCTTCCGGCAACCCGGTCGAAAAGCCCTGCACATAAATTTCGGGAATGTCGCGTCCTTCTGGTTCCAGAAAGATCTGGTGGCTTTCTTTGTCCGCAAACCGAACAATCTTGTCCTCAATGCTGGGGCAATAGCGTGGCCCTTTCGCATCAACCCAGCCCCCATAAACGGGAGACATATGCAAGTTTTCGCGAATGATGCGGTGCGTTTCAGCCGTTGTGCGGGTGAGGTAGCAGTTCATCGGTTCACGCTCGACCCACGCTTCGGGGTCAAAGCTAAACCAGCGCACCTCTGGATCGCTAGGTTGCGGCTCTAAAATGCTGAAGTCAATCGAGCGGCGATCGACTCTGGCAGGCGTCCCAGTTTTGAGGCGATCGGTCTCAAACCCTAAGCGATTCAACGTTTCAGTTAAGCCGATCGCGGCAAACTCGCCCGCTCGACCCGCAGGCATTGACTTGTCGCCAACCCAAATGCGGCCTCCCAAAAAGGTGCCCGTTGTCAAAATCACAGCTTTGCAGCGGAACGCCACACCAAAATAGGTTTGCACCCCAACTACGTTGTCATTTGGCCCCAAGATCAGGTCGGTCGCCATCCCCTCACGGACGACCAGATTTTCTTGATTTTCAACGATGCGTTTCATCACGGCGGCGTACTCACGCTTGTCAGTCTGCGCTCGTAAAGCCCACACCGCAGGCCCCCGCGACGAGTTTAGGATACGCTTTTGCAGATAGGTGAGATCGGCCATTTTGCCAATTTCGCCACCCAGAGCATCCACCTCATGCACCAATTGCGATTTAGCAGGCCCACCCACAGCCGGATTACACGGCTGCCACGCAATTTTGTCGAGGTTGAGCGTCAATAGCAAGGTGCGACACCCCAGCCGAGCCGTTGCCAATGCCGCTTCACAGCCTGCGTGACCCGCGCCAACAACAACAACATCAAACTCATCTAAAAAATCAATCGGTGCAGTCATGGTAAGGCTGGAACGGTAGAAACGGCGAAACGAGAAAATTAACCCCGCAGGGCAAAAACGAATGCTTATCCATTCTACAGAAGGCAGCCAGCTTCAACCAATTACCATAGGGCAAAGCAAGATTGATGATGAAGTGAAAGGGTTAAACCATGTTGCAATCGCCACACTAAATGCATCATTCCTTCATCGATCGCCCACTCCATCTTAAGAATGACGATGAGGTGGCTATATCTCCCTAAGCTATGTGATATTACATGGGTAGGATTCTACTCGATTAGGAACCGTTTTAGGGTAAAGCAATTATCAGGGTTCAAGCTTGTTATTCATCTAGCTGCCTCATTGCTTAAGCTATGTCAAACGCGAATCACACTTTTTCTTCTGTTTACGGCCCTGTTAATTCGTGGCGATTTGGTCGATCGCTCGGCATTGACCCCATCGGCCCGGTTTCGACCTGTTCGTTTAACTGCGTTTATTGCCAACTAGGGGAGATTCAGCGCCAAAGTAGCGATCGCGAATTATTTATCTCCACCGAGCAAATACAACGAGACTTGGCAAACTTTATCCTTTGGGATATTGATGTTGTAACGGTGAGTGGCAGTGGTGAGCCAACCCTGGCTTTGAATCTAGGTGAAATCTTGGCCTTGGCTAAAACCTTCACCCAAAAACCAACAGCCGTTTTAACGAATGGTAGCTTGCTAACTAATGCTCAAGTGCGAGCTGATTTAGCGGTGGCTGACCACGTTTCAGTTAAGATTGACGCTATTTCACCGAATCGGTTCCAACGCATCAATCGGCCCATGGCAGGGGTAGAGCCGTGGGAAATCTGGACGGGTTTGCAAGATCTACGACAAGAATACCGGGGCGTTTTAGCCATTCAAACCATGCTGCTTTCAGCCTGGAATGAACAAGAACAAGCTGATTACATCGCGCTTTTACAAGAATTAATGCCCGATGAGGTACAACTCAACACTCCAACCCGACCTAAACCCCTCGCTCCAACAATGGATGCACGTGGCAACCATACCCCAACTGAGCGGCCTTACCCGGTGCAATCGTTAAAGCCAGTTGCTCAAGAAGTGTTGCAAGCTTTTGGCGATCGGATTCGGGCAGTGACAGGCATTGCAGTTCGTTATCCCCACGTACCACTTATGTCTCAGCAACCGATGGTCGTGCATCGTCGAGTTGAAGTAGAAGTGTAACTGCTTTCTGCTGTTCGCCCTATTTTTTTCTAGGACGGCAAAGCTAACTGGTGAGCCTTCTGCTCCAGGTCAGCTAAATAAGCTGCCGGGGAACGACGAAATAGGCGTTGTCGATTGCGCTTGTGTTGGTAACCCTTGAGTTCAGTCCGAAGGGATTGCCACTCTGTCGTGGAAACCGTTGCCAGATCGGCTGCGCTGAAGGAACGGGTTTGAGTGGCAAGAGCGGCCACAATCTGAACCGAACCTCGCACCACCACCGACGCTGGGGCCACTTTGCGTCCGGTGCAACGACGCTGGTGATGTCGCCAGCGACCAAACAGTTGCTCCAAGTCGTTATTGGTTCTGGGCAATGCTTCGATGTCATAGCAATGAAACAACCCCGGGGCATAACTGCGGGTGACTTTTAGGAAGTGTTCTACGCCAGAGGCTAAACTGGCGGCCTGCTGTTTGCAGTTCTCCATCGTTTGCAGTAATTGCTCAAACTGCTGACGCACCTGTCGTCCATCCACCTTCAAGTCATTGTCCAGAATCGTGGCGGCTTGATGCACCCAATCGAAGACCGTGGCAACGGGTTCAAACAAGGGTGCGGTTTGCTCCAACGCTTTCGAGAGCGTCTGTTTTAGCTGGTTCAACGGCTTGGCTAACCCCCTTTTTTATCCACTCGTTCTAAACTGTGGTCAATCGCACTGAGTCGTTGGTGTAAGGTTAACCCTGCTGCATCCAACGGTGGATAGCCATCATCGGTGAGAGCAGCACGGACGGCTTGGCAGTAACCTTCCAGCACCTCCTTGCAGGCATCATCCGCTTCCTTGCAGGTCTCTCGTTCCAGTTTCCGTACCCCCCGCACCCGTTTTTTCAGTTCTTTTTTCGCATGACGGTCGGCCTCATAAATCGGTTTGGCGGCTTCCCGTAAATAGTGAAAATGACACAACCCATGAGCGGTTTCAGGCAGAGCTGTGTCTACGGCTTTACGAATCGACACTTGTCCATCACTGACCACACCCGCAATCGGCACGTCCAACTTTTGTCTCACCTCCACCAACAGGGGAACTAGATCTGCACTACTAGAGGATAACAAGGGCCTTGCCAGCAAAATTTCACCACTGATGACCTCTCGAATCACCCATAACACTTCATGTCCAACTTGCGGTTGTAACCCGTCAATCGCTAAAATCACCTGCGATTGTTGCGCGATAATGTTCCCGATTCGCTCGATGTTACCCATCTCGAGCGAGACCAATTCGTCGTAACGAGCTAGCAGATTACTCACCGTGCGTTCACTCACACTCACACCTCGAGCCTGTAGAACCTGATGGATTTGGGCCACACTCCGATGCTCTTGGTAGCGCAAACCTCCGACTAAAGCAATTACATCCAAGCCAAACTCATGCTGCGGTAAGGCCCACTTCCCTTCGGCTTCTGGTCGATACGGTTGGCCGTACCGCTCACATTCGGGCGTCGCACACCGTCTCACTTTCAGTCGCAACTGCACCACCCCTTCCAGTGTGCGCACCCGACGAACGTTGTCATATTTATTCCACATCCATCCTCCACACCAAGGGCACCTTTGCTGGATGCATTCCAAGACTTCCTCCCGGGTAACTTCTGGTTGCGGAGTGCGTCTGACCATCTTGTTTACCTCACCCTGCTCTAATTCATGGCTCTGAGCCTAGCCTATCGAATTTCTCCCTCCTTCTCCAGCTAGCTTTGCCGCCCTAGTTTTTTTCAATTTTGACAGTCACAGCTCAACGACAGCGGCTTAATCACGCCCTTGTGCATAACAAACCTGACACAGCGATCGCTTGCATCCACCTGCGCTTGATGCGCGTAATTATTTAATTCTCGTTCAAGTGGTCTGTCAAGCCAACTTTGCCAGGTAGAGAAAACGAATGACCAATAACGAATGGCTCAGTCACTACTGACCCTGTAAAGTTCGTTTGGTGAACTACTAGAAAGGAGAGTTGAACCGAAAACGTCAGCAGATGAAAGTGGGAATGGCGTCTCTACCTATAGTTGCATTACTACTTCCTCAATTCTTCATCCTTAAGTAAAGACCTTATATCCCTAAAGAAAATTTCCGGGCTTGCTTTATCTAACTTTGGATAGGTCAGAAGTTGCAAATTCTGTATTAACCTCCAGGAAAGGAGTTGGTCGTGTATCTGGTCACTTGAGCAAATAATTTGAGCAACCAGAAAACCTGTGAAACCTAGAACCGATTTTTGCGTCTAGTCAGATATACAGAGATTCAAACAATACCTGTTTAGAATTTCAGCAATCCTTACCAGGGTAAAAGAATCAGAGTTTGCGATTTTGGGAATGGAGACCCACCCAGGTGTATTCAAACCTGAGAGTGTCGCCCCCACTTGCTTCCCACCTGAGATGTCATTATGCTTGGAAAAATCAAAACCCAATTCCCTGTTTGGCTCTATCTGAATCAGCCCCTGTTTCAACCCCACTCCAACACAATCCTCAACCCCCGTCGTTTTTGGTATCGCTATCGGGTCAGCCTTCTAGAGCGTTGTCTGTCTAAAGCATGTCCTTCTAAAGACTATCGTTAGATATTACTGATGTGGGCACAAGAGTTTAATTAAACTCTTGTATTGATAAATAGGTTGCTTTGTGCGATCGCTTCCATAGACTAAGAAGCAAGTGCAACTGAGCATCCGCCATATAGATTCAGAGTAGAGCTGGTAGATTTATCTTCTGCCAGCTCTATTATCATTTGAAGACAATTTGATCTTATGTAAATAAGTTAATAATTTTGGTTAAGAAGAAAAACTAATTTTTATCAAAGTCTTGCTTAGAGATAATTCTCCACATCGTCATTTTCTTCAAAAAACATGGCAAAAAGCCTACTTGTTTTGAATATTTAGTTGATTTAAATACAAATAAGCAGCAAGAAAAGTGATCATTTGGCTATCTGTTGCTGAAAATTTATCAGTCAGATTAACAACCTCACAAAAATGTCAGATTGATCAAAAAGAGTAGCTCCCAAAGATTTTGCAGACAGATTTTTAAGCGAAGTAGACAGTTTAAATCGCAGGCTACCAAAAGTTCCAGAAAAGTATTCTAACGAATGTTTCCTGGTAAGCAACGGATGATTCTAAGCGATTACTTGGCAGCCTTGCCACAATAGACGAAACCTCCCTCGTCTAAACGAGAGAGGCAACAAGCTAGAGGAGCTTCACAAGTTGAATTAGCTGAGCGACTCCAGATAGTCACGAATACGATTACGACGCTTGGGCTGACGGAGCTTTTGCAACGCTTTCGCTTCGATCTGCCGCACCCGCTCACGCGAGAGATCAAGAGCGCGTCCAATTTCTGCTAGCGAATAGGGGTGCCCATCAGAACCCAGACCAAACCGCATTTGAATTACATCTCGCTCGCGGCTGGTAAGGTCAGCCAGCAGTTGCAGCAAGTCACGTCGGAGTGCTTCCCGCATCAACGTATCTTCAGGGGATACATCATCAGTCTCCAGCAGATCGCCCAACTCGGTATCCTTCTCTTTCCCAACTTTGGTTTCGAGAGAGACTGATCGCGGCACCCGCAACAGGACTTCGCGCACTTGGGGAGCGGTCATTTCCAGCTCTCTTGCAATATCTTCAATCGAGGCCGTACGCCCCTTTTCTTGAGAGATCTTGCGTTGAGCTTTTTTAATCTTGTTGAGCTTTTCGGTGATGTGAACTGGAAGCCGAATCGTGCGGCTCTGAGTGGCGATCGCGCGGGTAATGCCCTGGCGAATCCACCAGTAGGCGTAGGTGCTGAAGCGATAGCCCTTCGTGGGGTCAAACTTCTCGACCGCACGCTCCAAGCCCAGTGTACCTTCTTGAATCAGGTCGAGCAGTTCTAAACCACGGTTTTGATACTTTTTCGCCACCGACACAACCAGACGCAGGTTCGCCTTAATCATGTGTTCCTTTGCCCGAATCCCTTCATTTTGAAGGTTTTCTAGCTTTTCGACTGCTAAACCTGCCAACTCGGCCCAGCGGCGTTTACCTTCAGCTAATTTTGGCTTGAGATCAGCGATTTCAACACCCGCATCATTTGCCCAACGTTGTAAAGAAGGACGGTGTCCCAAGTGAGAGGTAAGGCGATCGTGAACTTCGATCAAGTGAACATAATCACGCAGAATACCGCCTTCGGCTTCGGCCGCCTCACTTCTGAGTTGCAGCAAGCTCATGTAACGTTGAACACATTGGGCTTCTGCAACTTCTTCGTCACGCCCCAAAAGACGGACGCGACCAATTTCTTGTAAGTAGAGACGAACCAAGTCAGTTGTACGGCGATTTGAACTTTGGGGCTGACCTATTTCATCCGATAAGTCGAGGTCAAGACTGATCAAATCACTAACATCTGGCTCGTCGCCATTCATGTCAGGCTGTACGTTTTCGGCGTACAGGGACTGATCAAATTCTACTTCTGCGAAAAATGATTGTGCAGGCATAGGGCATCTGTAGTTGCGTGAGTAAGCTTCTGTAGCTGCTTGCTTGTAGTGTGCCCAGAACGGGCACCAAAAAGAACAAGACTTAAATTTTGTCGTTGCTAATTGCTTTTAAGGCTTTCTAGGTTTCTCAAGCGTTATCAGGACAACATCCCGATCCGGTCATCAAGGATGTGAGCAAGCGTCTTAATTTTTCAGCCGAATCAAGGGAAATAATCAAACGGGAAACACGTAGCGCAATGTTTTTAGCTGCCGTCAGTATAAAAACAAGTCTTATTACTTGTTGTGACTCGTATCATTACGCTGAGTTAATCTACATCACTAATAGTCTGTTTTCCTGATAAGTAGAGAAGTATCTCCCGAACTTCACTGAGTCTTCGCAAATTCTTCTTAAGAATTTTGATGAACCCTACCGGAATTTGGGAATGAATGAATAGACAATCAAATAGATATCAGGGTTTGCTGGATGTTTTCTTACGTGATTTTGCTTTAAAGCACGCTTTCGCAAAAATTTTGGAAAAAGGGTTATGAAGTTAAGCCATATTGTTGGTTTGGTTGTTAGTTCTGTTCTCATTGGTATCAATCCAACGATCGCCCAAGATTTTCGCGACTTGCAAGCGCAGGGGCGAGCAGCGATGACACAACAACAGTACGCTGAGGCTGAAACCATCTGGCGTAAAGTGATTGAACTGGCTCCTCAAAATGCTGATGCGCAAATAAGTCTGTGCGAAAGCCTCTGGCGACAAATCAAAACAGATGAAGCGATCGCCACCTGTCAACAAGCGATCGCGATTGATCCTCAATCTGCAGATGCCTACACCAACTTAGGCGTTGCTTTTCGGCAGAAGGGTCAACCCGAAACAGCAACCGAAGCCTTTCACAAAGCGATCGAGCTAGACGACAAAGCGGTGCGGGCCTACAACGGTTTAGGCACAGTACTCAACGACCAGGGCAGGCTAGAAGAAGCGATTTTGGTTTACCGCAAAGCGGTGGAAATTGATCCAAATTTTTCGCTGGGCTACAACAATTTAGGCAACGCTCTGCGCCAACTCAATCGGTTAGAAGATGCGATTTTGGCTTATAAACGTTGCCTCAAGCTACCTGACCAGCCTGCAACGCCTGCGAGTAGTCACGCTTTAGCTTATACGGGGATGGGCATGGCACTACAAACCCAAGGTAAGCTCAAAGAGGCGATCGCCCAATACAAAGCGGCATTAGCCATCAGCCCCAACTATAGCGTTGCTCAAGCTCGCCTCAAACAAGCCGAAGAAGCATTGGCAGAAGACCAGGCATCACCTCGCTCCTAGGTGGTCGAGCGCGACTCACATTCGTCATTTCTCGCGGCAAAAGGAACGGCTTTCAAACAAAATCCTTCTAAGTGGCTCAAAAGTCTGTAGTAGAAGGGGTTGAGCCACTTAACGAAACGAATCGACCCGACTTTAGCACGACAAAAGCGTCAAGCGGTTACAGAAAGCACCTAGAATGCTATCTCGGAGAAGAAAGATAGCGAGAAAGCAGAATGAACTGAAGTTAGACAAGCGCGATCGCGGGGTGTAGCCAAAATCTTTAGGTGCGCTTCACACATTTGCGCTGATTGATCCCAATCGGCTGCTTGCAAATTGCCATTCTCCTTTGCGATTAGCAGAGAGAAGCAATCCTAGCACCTGCCTAACACAGAGGGCCGCAGGCCAATGGAGGCGAGTTGTCAACCGCGATCAGTCAGGTACGTGGCATCTAAGTTAAAGGTTTCGCACTTTTTACCTGGTAAATGCGCTGTGTCAAGCTGCGTCGTCAAACTGCTTGCGCCCTTTCCTTTCCGTGATGTTCTAAAGGAGAAATGTTGTGGACTTAACCCGAATTCCGGCTCAACCCAAACCAGGTTTGCTAAACGTCCTGATCGAAATCCCTGGTGGTAGTAAAAATAAGTATGAGTTCGATAAGGACATCAACGCTTTTGCGCTGGATCGTGTGCTTTACGCCTCAGTCCAATACCCTTTTGACTACGGCTTCGTACCCAACACCCTGGCAGATGACGGTGACCCGCTCGATGGCATGGTGATTATGGATCAGCCGACCTTTCCTGGATGCGTGATTACAGCTCGCCCAATCGGCATGCTAGAAATGATCGACGGGGGCGATCGCGATGAAAAAATCCTTTGTGTTCCTGACAAAGACCCACGTTATGCTCAAGTTAAGTCCCTTGCAGACATTGCTCCGCACCGCCTAGACGAAGTTGCCGAGTTTTTTAGAACTTACAAAAATTTAGAGAAGAAAGTGACCGAAATTTTAGGCTGGAAAGATGTTGATCATGTTATGCCGCTCGTTGAGCAATGCATCAAAGCTGGCAGTGCCAAGTGATCGATAGCGTAAGTTATCAGCGAGGCTCGGAAATTTTCTGAGCCTCATTTGTAATTAAAAGCGTTACATTATCTTTCAGTAGGACCCCCTTTTAGGGAAATATATTGACAAAGCGTGTTATTTAGCACAGAGTCAGGAATCATCATCTTGGTGCAATCGAGAATGGGTGAAATCTACTGAACTGCTGCTCATTGAGGGAAATTGCTTGACATATGCAGCGCACACTGCTTTCCGCTAAGATCCATAACTGTACCTTAACAGCTGCAAACCTTGACTATGTTGGCAGCATCGGCATTGATGCTACTTTGTTGCGTGCGGCGGGCATTCTACCTTATGAGCAGGTGCAAGTGGTCAACGTCTCTAATGGAGAGCGGCTCATCACCTACGCAATTTCTTCGCCAGCCAACTCTGGCGTAGTTGAGTTAAATGGGGCCGCCGCTCGCTTAGGAATGAAGGGCGATCGCGTCATCATCATGACCTATGCCCAACTTACTCCAGAGGAGCTAGAAAATTATTCACCAACCGTCGTGTTTGTTGATGAGCAAAACCGCTTGACTGAAGTTCGACAGTACACCGATTACCTAGAAGATGCACATCTGATTCGCAATGGCAAACCTTGACCCAATTCCATCTAATCCACCTGTCGTAACTGGGATAGACGAGCATGTTTCCCCAGACTTTGTTGTGCAATTTTGGGGTGTGCGAGGCAGCATTCCAGCACCAGGTGCTGAAACGGTTCGGTATGGTGGCAACACCTCTTGCGTAGAGATGCGCGTTGGCGGTAAACGCTTGATCTTTGATGGCGGCACGGGGTTACGCGTTTTGGGTAAAGCTTTACTCAAACACATGCCCGTCGAAGCCTACATGTTTTTTACCCATTCCCACTGGGATCATATTCAAGGCTTCCCGTTTTTTGTGCCCGCTTTTGTCAAAGGTAACTGCTTCCACATCTATGGGGCGATCGCACCAAATGGTGCCACGATGAAACAACGTCTGCACGACCAAATGTTGCATCCCAACTTTCCGGTACCGATGCAAGTGATGCAGAGCGATCTTAAGTTTCACGACCTGCTGCCGGGTGAAGTCATGGATCTCGACGGCATCACGATTGAAACGGGTCCCTTAAATCATCCCAACACCGCGATGGGTTACCGCATTACCTGGCAGGGGCGCACCGCTGTGTATGCGACCGATACGGAGCATTTTCCAGATCGGTTGGATGAGAATCTGCTCTATCTTGCCCGTGATGCCGACGTGTTGATTTACGACGCCTGTTACACGGACGAAGAGTATCACGATCCAAAATCGCCCAAGATTGGCTGGGGGCACTCGACCTGGCAAGAAGCCGTGAAAATTGCCAAAGCTGCAAACGTCAAGAAAGCGGTGATTTTTCACCACGACCCCAACCACTCGGACGACTTTTTAGATGACGTTGAGGCGCAGGTTCAATCGGTCTTCCCGAACAGCATTTTGGCGCGTGAAGGAATGATTTTGCCTGTGGTCTAAGGGGCGGTCTACTGCTTTTGGATTGGCAGGGATGGGGAAGGCGCACAAAACTCAAGCGATGGGATACCCGGCGGAATAGGGTAGAAAGCAACCGAGCCGGGATACTGACGTTTGTAGTCTTGTAAAGCACGCTGATACTGGCGTTGCTCAATTTTGGCTGCTATTTGACGATCTGATTGAGCGGCGGCACAATTTCCAGCTTGATTTTGCAGGCGGCCCCGATTGCGGTAGGCAACCAGATTCTCAGGATCGCGCTCAATTACCTGCGTATAATCCGCGATCGCCAACTCAGGGAGAGCTAGCACCTCAAAAACTTCAGCCCGATTCAAATATGCCTCAGCCGGAGTGACTTTCAGTTTCCAGATCAAATCATCAATCCTCTGCTGAGCGGCTTTTGTATCTTTTCGCAGGTGCAAGTAAGCAGCACTCTGCAAAACATACGCTTCTTTAGCCTCTGGCTGCTGGGCAATCAACCGATTCAAATCCTCAAAGGCAAGCGCCGCCGTTGGGTCGGTTTGCAAACGCAGATAAGCAATGGCGCGGCTGTAATAAGTTGCTGTAAAAGAGGGGTCTAGCTCCAAAGTTTTTGTAAACGATGCGATCGCCCCTTGCGCATCCCCCAAGCGCAACTGAGCCAACCCTTTGTAGTACTCAGCGATCGCCATCTCAGGTTCGCGTTGGCTGACCTGGGCAAAATCAGAGAGTGCCCCAGTCCAGTTTTCGCTAAAGACACTGGCTAAACGACTCAAACCCCGCGCAAAGTAACCACGCGTTGTTGTGGGTTCGGGTTCATTAGATGTGGGATATGGTTGAGCAACCGAGCTTGTGGCTTGAGGTGGCAAAAACTGGGAATTCCGTCGGCGTGGGGTGAGCTGAATCGGCGGCGGGAGAGGAAGGCGCAAGTCGTTGCGATTCGGTTGAGCTAGAGGCACGCGCTGACGATACTCACGGTAATCCGCGATCGCCCCTTGCGTATCACCCATCGCTTTGCGAACGGTGCAGCGATCGCGATAGAAAAAACTGGGAACCGATTTACCACTGCGGTTAATCAAAAAAGTGAAATCTTCGTTTGCACCCTGCCAATCTTGCAGTTGCATCTTTAACTTTGCCCGCTTTTCTCGCGCAAACGTACCGCTTTCGGGCGCATATTCCACCGCTTTGTTGTAGTCGGCTAAGGCGGCTTGGCGATCGCCCATTTGAACGAAAGCTTCAGCCCGGTTTTCGTAGAGAGAATTGTCATAGGGATTCAACCGCAAGGCTTGAGTGTAAGCCCCGATCGCCCCAGCATAATCTTGTTTTTGAGTACGCTCTTGTGCCTGATTCAAATAATCGCTGACCGAGAACAGCATCAGTCGCCCAAGAGTACCCGATGGTAGCGTGGTTGGAAACAAAGGTGGAAACAAAGGCGGAAAGCGCTGGGACAAATTGGGGACACGTGGCACCAAAGTTGTTGGCTGACCACTTGAGAGTTGACAGACCGTGTTGAAATCTGCCTGAGAAATTGAGCTGGTCGGTGGCTTGCTCGTTTGCGCGATCGCAGGAGCCCCCCCCAACCCACCTTGTAACAAACCTACGAATACAATCAATCTCAAGGTTTTGCATGCCATACCCAACCAACACCACAAACTTTTGAACAGCCGCCTATTAGTTTAGAAGCAAGCAAGCTATCCAAATTTGTACTTTTCGGCAAAGTTATTGGCTCAAGGGGTAGCGATTCTATCTGGGTTGTGAGAAACATTTCCTTTAAGGAAAGAAAGCTACGCCAAAGAACCACCACAAGAGCTACCAGACCCCGCTGTACAGCCAAAACAATGGCGTCGCGTCACTATTTGCCGTTGCAACCATTGCTGCCGATCAAAATCGCGAATGTGAGGCTGCTGCCCGTTTGGCTGTTGCACCTCTAAATCAAGCATTTGGTTAAAGTCGCAATCAAATAAGCGTCCATCCCACGAGACAGAAATCGTGTTGCGGCACATTAGCCCTGCGACCGTTGCCGGGTTAAACGCATTCACCAACCGCTCCATATACGCTTGCAAATTGCCCGATGCTTCGAGCCATTCCAGATAGCGGGAAATCGGCATGTTGTTGAGCGTGATCAGGCGATCGAAGGTGACGCCGTGATTTTGCAGCAAACCATTCTTCCATTCCTGCTCTAGTTTGCTCTGACTGGTTGCCAAAAACGCCCCCACCGGATTGCTCATCAACGTCAAGACGCGCTCAGGGTCGGCCTGACCATATCCTACTTGATTGAGGCGCTTAAGAGCTGCGATCGACTGCTCATAGGTACCTGCACCTCGTTGTGCGTCAGTGTTGCGTTGACGGTAGTGGGGCAGCGAACAAACCACTTCAACCCCCCGTTCAGCCAACCACTCTGGTAAATCAGACAGCGTTGGCAGCAATAAAACCGTGAGGTTGCAGCGATCGATCACATGCTTACCGCGTGCGACACACTGATCCACCAAGTAACGAAAGTGGGGATTGAGTTCGGGTGCCCCGCCAGTAATATCGACGGTGTGGGCTTCGGTTTGGTCTAACGCCTGCAAACAGGCATCAATAGTTTCCCGATCCATAATTTCTTTGCGATCGGGGCCAGCATCAACGTGACAATGACGACAGGCCATATTGCAAAGCTTGCCCACATTGATTTGAAAGATTTCTAGCTTTGCGGGGACAAGCACCTGCCAACCTTGCGCGACTAACGCCGCTGAAAAATTGCCCTGATGAGGGTTCCGCGTGAGATCCAGTGAATCAAGGAGCTTGAGTTGGTAGTGTGGCTCAGCCAGCTCAGAGTGACGTGTAAGGAGCGAGAGAGTAGCTTTTGGACTGGTCATTACCTACAAATTAGAAACAAAATCCGAGATTCAAACAAATTGAGTCGAACAGCAACCGTTAAGGGAGCTTTGCCAGAATACCTAATAGCGCTTTAGTGCGAGAAGTGAGAAGCGTGCGGCGGTAAGCGTCGGCTGCTTTTTTGATCGCTTCAGCCTGGGTCGGGTAAGGGTGAATTACACTCGAAAGCTTGCTTAACCCAATTTTGTGAACGATCGCCGTTGTCACTTCGCTAATCATTTCCCCTGCGTGCCGCGCCACAATCGTCGCCCCCACAATTTGATCCGAACCCTTCTTGTGGTGAATTTTGAGAAAACCTGTTTCTTCACCATCCGCGATCGCGCGATCGACCTTACTAAAAGGAATTTCAATTGTATCTATCTCAATCCCCTGGGCAGTCGCTTCATGCTGATATAGCCCGACATGGGCCACTTCAGGGTCAGTGTAAGTTACCCAGGGCATGACCAGGCTACTCAGCTTAGAGCGTCCCAACCCAAACGGTGCGAATAAGGCATTCTTGATCACAATCCGAGCGGCGGCATCTGCCGCATGGGTAAACTTCCAATTCATGCAGATATCTCCAGCCGCATAAATCTTGGGATTGGTCGTTTGCAGGTAGTCATTTACCTGCACCCCTTTACGAGCGTCGTAAGCAACACCGACCGCCTCCAGATTCAGCCCCTCCACATTTGGTGCGCGACCCGCCCCAACCAGAATTTCATCGACCTCAATGCTGTCAGACTGTCCCCCACTAGAGAAATAGAGCCGCTTTCCAGTCGGTGTTGATTCAACTCGCTCAATGCGGCTGTTCAAAACAAGGCGAATCTGTTCTTGCAGAAACGTTTGCTGCACAATCTCGGCTGCCGTCGCATCCTCGCGATCCAAAAGATGGGCTTTGTTATGAAACAGCACCACCTGCGAACCCAAACGCTGAAACGCCTGGGCCAACTCGCACCCAATCGGGCCACCGCCAATTACCGCCAGCCGTTGAGGGCGAGCTGTCAATGAAAAAACGGTTTCGTTGGTTAAGAAACCCGCTTCTGCCAGCCCTGGAATTTTGGGTTGACTGGCTCTTGCTCCTGTCGCAATCACCGCCTTCTTAAAACGCAAAATTGTATCCCCAACTTGGAGCGAGTCGCTGGAGCGAAACACACCCTGCCCCAAAAACACGTCTACCCCAATCTCCTGAAACCGCTGAGCCGAGTCGTGATGACTAATCCCTGCCCGTAGCCGACGCATGCGCTCCATCACGGCAGCAAAATCAACTTGCGGGGCAGCAGAAACATGAATTCCGAAGCGATCGCTGTCGTAAAACTCGCCTACAACCCGCGCCGAACGAATCACACATTTTGAGGGCACACACCCCACATTGAGACAATCACCGCCCATCAAATGCCGTTCGACCAGAGCCACTTTGAGTCCGATACCCAGTCCTGCAGCACCCGCCGCCACAACCAAGCCTGCCGTACCAGCCCCAATCACAACCAGGTCATACTTCTCAGCCGGATGTGGATTGACCCAATCAGCCGGATGCACCTGAGCCACCAATTCTTGATTAAAACGATCGCGGGGATAGACGATACCCGGCTCAAAACTTAACTCAGTCATTGGTAGTTCCCTCGATTCCGACTTTTTCTGTGAGGATGCGACGAGCAACGCGCGTCACGTAAACGACAACCGCGATCGTCGCAATTAAACCAACCCCATAAATCACCCACCGCAAAGGAGAATTAGCGGATTGGGTATCGCTTCCAATTCGCGCTAAGCTGCCTGCCAAAGAGCCGAAGTAGACATACATGACGGTTCCTGGCAACATGCCAATGCAGCCCAAAAAGTAGTCCTTTAAGGAAACGCCTGTTACACCAAAGGCATAGTTCAGCAAATTAAAGGGGAAGATGGGCGAAAGACGGGTGAGCAAAACAACTTTGAAGCCTTCTTGCGCCACCGCCGCATCGATCGCCTGAAAGTTGCGATTTCCCTCAATCTTTTGGCTGACCCAATTGCGAGCCAGGTAGCGCCCTACCAAAAACGCCGCCGTTGCGCCCAACGTGGCACCAATAAAGACATACAGGGAACCCAGCAGAACACCAAATAAAACGCCTGCCCCCAGCGTCAAAATTGAACCGGGCAAAAAGGCGATCGTGGCAAGAATGTAAACGGCAATAAAGACAACGCCACCCACTACCCCAAGATTGTCGATCCAAACTAAGGCACCGCGCAGCCACTCTTGTGGATTCAGGCTGTTAGCTCCACTCGTTTGAGCCAGCGCTGGAGTCGTCGTCAGCAAAAACGCGATCGCCCCCAAAACAATCCCATACAAATACTGCGGTTTGATTAATCCGCGTCGGTGCCTTAGCATGGCAAGCTCCCAGTTTTTTCTAAAGGTCGATGATTTAGCAGCAACCGCCCCCAACATAGTGCCAGGTTGAGTCGGTCACCATAATCTCTTGGGGGAATTGCAGCGCTAACTTAGCGGCAGTTTTATCACACACCGCCGCCGGAATTCCCTTTTGGAGTAGGTGCCCGGCCTGATCATCCAGCAACGACTCAGAACCACAATAAATCGCCGTTTTGCCCGTAAAGACACAGGCCCCATCTTCAGGAATCGCCACCTTAAACGCAACCGAATCCAGACTTTCGAGCAGCAGCGGTTCATCTAACTCATAAGTTTGCGAGTCTAGCAGCCGATAGGGACGCCGCGCCCGAATTTCGACTTGCCCAAACCCGGCATGAATCAATTGCTGAATGTACTTCTCATAAGTGAGTGCGCCCGACAAACACATGGCTCGCAACCGTTCATCGTTCTGCAAATGCAGCGGAATCGGACGAGTCGCGATCGGGTCACTCATAATTAAGCGACCACCGCACTTTAAGACCCGTCGCGCTTCTTGTAGGGCACGCTGCAAATCCTCTGGCTCAAAAATATTAAACAAACAGTTCTGAGCCACCACATCTACCGAGTTATCGGGGATAGGGAGATGAAACGCATCGCCCTCTAAGATCTGGACAAAATCGGGCGAAAACCAGGAATTTTCTTGAGCTGCCAGCTCTAAGTTACGGGTTGCCGCCGATCGCATCTCAGCCACCGGGTCAACCGCAATCACCCCACCCGGACGCCGACAAAAATAAGCGAATTGGAGCGCTTCTAAACCACCGCCGACCCCAATATAGAGAACCGTTGGGTTGTTCCCTAACTCAGCCGGATGCACCGTCGTGCCACAGCCATAGTTCATCTGGTGCATGATTTCTGGCACCTTTAAGTCGGGGAACTGGAGTGGTGCCGATTGCACACAGCATAAGCCTGCTTGTGGCGTTTCAGCGGCTTCTGCATAGAATTTAGCGGTTGTTTCAAGATAAGTCATGAGGATCCTCAACAGGTAGAAAAGTAGATGAAACCGTCGTTGGCACAGCAGATAAACCCAACTCTGCCAGATACTTTTTTGCCAAACGAGAAAGATAAAGGGTTGTTGCGATCGCACTCAGCAATCCAATAATCCGAATTCCCCAAAGCAGTGGGTGCAGTTCAGCCGGAAGGGAGGCCATTACACTACCCGCCCGATCAAGCTGAGCAAAATCGCGCGTGAGAGAACCGAGATAGACATACAACAACGTGCCAGGAAAGATGCCAAACGAGCCAAATACATAGTCTTTTAAGGATACCTGGGTCACGCCAAATAGGTAATTAAGCAAATTGAAAGGAAACAGGGGGGAGAGGCGCGTTAAAAACACAATCTTGCAGCCTTGTTGCGTCACTGCCTGATTTAACCCTTGAAAGTAGCGCAAATGCCCCCACCTCTGACAAACCCACTCGCGCGCCACATAACGTCCAACTAGAAAGGCGATCGTCGCTCCCAAGACGGCAGCCAGCAACCCATACACCAAACCCCAAAACCAGCCAAATAGAACACCAGCCGCTAATGCCAACAGAGAACCCGGCATAAAGCAAACAGTCGCCAGGTTATAGACCAGGATGTAGGCCACTACGCCCCAATGCTCCATCTGTTGAATCACGACTAAGCAACGGTGCAGCGACAGCGACAGCCAACTGTGACCACAAGCGATCGCCAAACCTAGCCCTAGCCCTACCAGGGCAACAACATATCGGCAGCGCTGTTTGCGAGTGCATTTCATCACAGGTGTTCAACTCCAACCTCTGCAATAGCTACGTAAGCAGACCCCAATTGGATGAAAGAGATAGTTTTACCGAGCGATCTCGACTCCTGTCCTGGCCACACAGCCAAAAAAAGAGAGTAAGTTTTACCCTACTCTCTACTCTTCAAGGAATTTGCAAACTTGAATTAGTTTTTAGCTTGGTACTTACGTCTCAAGCGCAGAGCTAGCGTGCCAAACACACCTAAACCTAAAACAGTCGTGGGTTCTGGCACAGCCGCCGTGTAAATCGTTGTCGTACCACTGACCTCATTGGTCAGCACCAGCAGATCTTTCCCGTTGGGACTATCCTTCGCTGAGATAAACAGCAAACCTTCTGGGCCTAGATCGCCAACAGCAGCCAATTGCTCAGGCGTCGGGGCCGGATCTCCGTCTTCGTTTTCATCAAACAAGACCGAGAAATCACGATTGTTGATGTAGTTGGCAAAGATCGGATTAGTCGGGTTAGTAATGTCAAACACGGCAACACCGCTCACCCGCTCTAGACCCAAAAAGGCAAAAATTTGATCGCCAAACTGAGCAACGGTAACGCCTTCCGGTTCAGGGCCTTTGTTATCGCTGCGAGAGTCAAAACCATTCACCGCATTGTCAGCGTTAAAGAATTCAGGAATACGCTCAGCAATGATTTGCTCTAGCAAATCGCCACTGTCATACACCAGTTTGCCGTCTTCATCCCAAATCGAGAAAGAGCGCCCACCCAGCGTATACAGCTCATCATAGTCGCCATCCCCATCGGTATCGCCCAGCGTGGTGGTCACATTCAAACGGCCCAGCGCACTATTTGCTTGCAACTCTGCCGCATTAGGAAATGCGGTGGGATCAAGCACCAAATCACGAACTCGTGCTTCTTCAGCGAAGGTGTCATAATCCCGTGCATCACCCTCATTTGCGCTGATGATAAAGGTCTTGCCACTGGCCTCAAAAGTCGCGATCGCATCGGGTTGATACATCCCAAACAGGTTGGGGTAGTTGGTGATGTTGATGGCATTATCGCGATCGCTCGCATCTAAAGCATTTCCGGGCTTGCTGTAATCCTTAAAGCCTAGTGCGACGAGCTTCTCAAATTCACCCGTTTCAAGATTCAAAATTCCCAAAGCATTATTTTCTTGCAGTGCAACCCAAGCTTTCTTTGAATCTGGTGAAACGGCAATATACTCAGGCTCAAAATCTTGAGCAGGCGTCGCGTTAGGGCCATAGACCCGAATGCCCGGATCAAGCGCCACATTATTGAATTGCGTAAAGCCCGCAGTTTTAACCGTCGCGTTGAGTACCCCGGCGGCCAAGTCAACGATACTTACCGAACCTTCAGGGTCAATGGTGTAATCGCTGTTTGGCTCACCCTCATTGGCAACCAGCACCTTTTTGCCATCGGGTGTAAAGGTAAGCATGTCAGGCAGGGCACCGACTGTAACGGAATTCAAAAACCCACCATCAGCATTGAAGAACACAACACTACCAGGGTTTTGAACCACTGTGTTCTCAACAGCAGCAGCCAGAACCCCATTTTTGAAAGCAACACTATTTGCGCCACCCCCATAAGGAGCCAGAGAAATGCTGGAAATCAGGGTGGGTTTGGTCGGGTCACTAATACTTAAAATATCGATTTGACTTGTGCTGCCGTTTGTAATAAACAGCCGTTGTGTGACTGGGTCGTAAGCTGAAATTTCAGCGGCACCATCGTCGAAGACACCTGTTGAGTAGGTTCCAATCGGCTTCAGCTCAAATGCAGCCGCAGGAGAAATCGCCGCCCCTAGAAACAAAGCCGTCTGAATCGTCGTTTTGAGAAATGTCTGCATTCTGCTAAAACTCCGTACTTTCCCGTCGTTACCGAGAGGAATCTACCAACGGAGATACTTTTAATACCAGTATTTGTACGTAAGCTTTATAGAAACAATAACGGGCTACTCCACTTAACAAATACTCTCCCCAGAGGAATACGGACAGCCTTGACAGACAGCCCTCATGTTGTGTGGATCACATGTAAAGACTCAATAAATGTATTGCTAGATACCTGCCCAAAAGCCTGGTTTACCCTTTGACTGCAAAGGCTGATCGTCTGGTTGGGATATCACTTTAACGTGCGATCGCAACAGAGTATATCTCCCTTACCTCTAGCTCTCATGAAGGGGACTGGGGGGGATATCTGTTGTTCTATAGCAACAACCGCCAGTTTAAAACCTGAACTCAAGAGCATCTTTTAGGTCACCAGCTCAAGCAAAACAGGTCGAGGCTCTACAACGGGCAACGGTTGTCGTTTGACCCAAACGGACTTTCTTGTCGAGCAAAGCCAATTGTTCTCTTATTTAGCTCAACCAGTACGCCCCCATTTGCCCAGCCCCAGGTGCCTTTGCCATATTGGGGAGAATAAGCATCACAACCTTTTCCGAGATAAATGGTGGCCTTGCGCGATTTCAGCACAACGCCATGCTGATTTTTAGTGGTTGTATATTTCACGCCATTGCCATCAACCAGAGTGGCTCCACCAATCATCACTCCAACCAGCATCAGACTCATAGCCGTGAGAAGCTTGATAGACGCTTTCATAGTAGCCAATTCCTTTGTCAAACCTAAACGATGGTTTCAGACAGTTTGCCATCTGACCGAAAGAGTGTGTTGCGGTTACTCTTGCGATCGCATTCCTTCAAACCAAGAGACTGAAACGACTCAATTATGACTCAGCCTGATCGGGCATTCGGGTATTCAAAACAAAATGACACCGTAGATACTTTCGTAAAACCACGGTGCCACTGTAGTGATTAACTGGGGCGCTAGGATTCGAACCTAGGAATGGCGGGACCAAAACCCGCTGCCTTACCACTTGGCGACGCCCCATTGGTCGCGCATGAACCATAATAGCAGGAGTAACCCTGGTTATGTCAACAAAATTTAAGTGGTTTCTAGATTTTGGCCTTAAAGTCCGATGGTTTCGACGTTTGAGCAACTGTTGTGAACCGCGATCGCGTAGCAAACCTATTCTTTTCACCCAACAGCCCTAACTGAAATCGTTAAGAAATATCGAAAAAGTTTGAGAATCAATGCAACTCGTTCACCACAAACCATCCTTGGGGAAATCTGACAGGGAGAGAAAAGGGTACAAGTTATCCAAAACAGACCTTAAATGCAAAATTTTTGACGGCGGTTAAAGGTTTGTTGCCCCTCAGTAATGTAACGAAACGTTGGGTTAAACAAATTATGGGAATTCTCAACCATGTCCTCGAACGGGCGATCGCCGAAGCAGACGGGCGCTATCTCAATACCCAAGAGCTAATGCCTTTAGAACATTACGTTCAAGGTTATTCGCACCGCCTCGAAGTGTATCAATACCTACGGGATAACAGCGACAAACTGGTGTTGTTTTCCCTGCGAAAACTTGCCCAAGCGCACCCTGACCTCGTTCAAAAGCACGGGCCGCGCTGCAAATATGACATGACCGAAGTGTTGCGCTACATTGCGCTATCGGTTCTCAGAGATGACGAAACCTTCTTCCGGGAGCAGATGATGTCTTGGTTAGACACCATTTTAGTGGCGCACAAACGTCATTCTGCCTGTGTTGTTGCTTACAAAGCCCTACAAGAAGCTGTCAATTCAACCTTTCCGGCTCAAGCGACGACCTTGATTCGTCCCTATCTTGAATTAGTGATTCAAACCTTGCAATCACACGTTTAGAGCAAGTAAAGCCATTCCAACTCTAAAAACAGCAAAATCAGTCGATTTTTGCCCAATCTCTAGACCTTGCTGTACTTTTTGTCGTTTGACCAAGTCACCAGCTTGATAGCTCAAGCAAAAAACGCTACCCCTCTCTATTCGCTTTTTTCGTTCGATTTACTCAGTTACAAGTCACGCGATTTTGTAGTACCACTCAAAACATGCTTTAGAGTTCTCATGCCCCACGTAGCCCTCTAAGGTGCGATCGCTTTCCCCAATCCTTCTCAGATGTTTGGATTCAACCTTTGGGGAACCACTATGACGACAATCTCATCATCATCGATTACTGTTAGCCGACATTCTAGCGTTGAGGAGCGGCAAACCGCCCTATACGCTATCTACCAGCAGGTTTTAGAGCGACAACCCTACGCCCACGAACGCAAGAAACTTGCTAAAGCAGAAAAAGATTTTTTGTCTGACAAGATTGGTGTCCGGCGATTTCTCAAAGAATTAGGCCATTCGCAGGTCTATCTCGATTTGTTCTACCACAACGCCTCAAACATGAAGTTTCTAGAATGCTGCTTCAAGCACTTTTTAGGACGCGCCCCAATCGACCAGACTGAAATTCAATACTACTGCGACATTTTGATGCATAAGGGCGTCGCAGAGATGATCACAGCCATCCTCGACTCTGAAGAATATCGCAAGGTATTTGGGTGTTTCACAGTTCCTTACCCACAAACTCCAAGTTGCTACGCTTCACCCAAAGCCTACCTTGAGTCCAGCCTGTTAAATCACGAGTTACACGGTCGCCGGGGCCACTCGATTCCAACTATCTACTGGCACCAGCTTGGCCTGGATTGTGAAGCCGGGGTTTGCCGTCATCCTGAAGCGGGTGAGCCAATCGAATCAAACGTGACCGAAGCGGCGATCGCCGAATTGCTCAAGCTACTTGGCAACGACACATTAGCCGAAAAACTCTCAACCCAACAAAAAGAGGTACTGCGGCGAGCAATTCACTAACAAATTGGACTTTAGACTAAACGCGATTTTCCACTATATGTAAGGGCGAACAGCCGTATAGCCTTGCGGCAATAGCCTTTGGCATGGCTTCGCTAGGGCTGCGCTAGCCCCTCCTAAATACGGTGTCTTTTTTGAATTAGTCCAAACTCCAGTAACAAATCTGGTTTCAGTTACTTCCAGAAGATCACCCTTTACCCCTCTTCAAATTGAAGGGGGTTTTTTGATGAAAAGTAAGCCTGCGCGAGGTTAGGCAGCTATTGACCCAGCCAAAGCCAAGGTCTAACGTGCTACTCGTGCCATGTAACGCCCCCACAGGTCAGCGGCCATCGCACTGGTACCACTCGTGGCTGAGTACTGGTCATTCCCCAACCAGACCCCAGTCACAAGCCCCCCCGGAATGTAACCAACAAACCACAAGTCAACGTTGTCGTTATTCGTGCCCGTCTTGCCAACCTCGCCCATGCCGATCGCCGCCGCTCGACCCGTACCGCTTTGCACCACTCCGCGCAATAACTCGGTCATCGTGTCAGCAACTGCTGGTTCTAAAACCTGGCGATCGCGCTCTGAGTCTTCATCCCGTGAGTAGATCAACCGACAGGTTTGAGGACTGTTGCGATCTTTGCAGTCACTTCCGTCATAGATGCGGCGAATCATCCGGGGTGGATTGTAGACACCGCGATTAGCCAGCACCGAGTAGGCACCCGTCAACTCCAGCAACGTCACCTCACTTTGTCCCAGAACTAAACCGGGGTTCGCGGCCAGCTTCGATTGAATCCCCATGCTACGAGCAGTATCCACCACCCGATTTAGCCCAACATCCTGAGCCACACGCAAGGCCACCACATTCTCAGACTGGGCAACCCCTTGATACATATCAGTGCTGCCTCCGCCACTGCGACAACCCGCGTAGCTCTGACCTTCCCAGTTCAACGGCGCACAGGAAAAGGTTGTACCAGGCGAAATGCCTTCCTTGAGTGCCGCAACGTAGGCAAACACCTTAAAGGTCGAGCCGGGCTGACGGTAAGCCTGAGTTGCTCGGTTAAACTCACTTTTGCTGTAGTCTACTCCCCCAGCCAACGCCACAATTTCGCCATTGTTAGAGTCAATCGTGGCGATCGCCCCCTGCGAAAAACCCGCATTGGCCCCCGTCGAGTTGACCGTGTCTCGCAAAGCCGCCTCAGCTCGTTGCTGCGCTCTTAAATCGACACTGGTTTCGACAAAAAAGTTACCCTCCTTTGCCAGGTCTTCGCCTAAAAGCTGCGCCAACTCATCAAACACATAGCCGTAAGCGTAGGGTGCCCGAATGCTGCTGACTTCCTCTTTGGCTTTGGGGTTGACCTCAATCCGCGATCGCCGCGCCCGACTCGCTTCCTCAGGAGAAACCAGGCCCAACTCAACCAACCGTTGCAACACCCCATCGCGTTGCTTAATCGCCCGTTCCTTATCGCGAATCGGGTTAAACAGGTTTGGCCCAGGCAACATACCCACGAGGGTAGCCGCTTCAGATAAGCTCAACTCTTTGGCTGATTTACCAAAGTAAAACTGAGCCGCATCCTCAAAGCCGTAAATGCCATTGCCCAGATAAATCCGGTTCATGTAGAGCAACAGCAACTCATCTTTGCTGTAAAACGTCTCTAACTTGAGCGCGGCAGCTGCTTCGCGTAACTTACGGGCAGCGGTGTCATCCGTGCCAACATACTCACGAAAGAGGCTACGGGCAAGTTGTTGTGTCAAGCCACTGCCCCCTTCACGGAGTTCCCCACCGCGCAGGTTTACCACCAACGCCCGCAGGGTGCCAATCGGGTCAACCCCCAAGTGCCAGTAAAAGCGCGAATCTTCGGAGGCAATGACCGCGTTTTGCAGGTCTTTGGGATACTCGACCAGGCGGCGAAATTCCGTATGAGGACGCGTCACCGTTGAATTGAGTGCTTCACCATCACGCGCATAAACCACAATCGGGCCTTGGGTAGACGGTGGCAACGGCTTCACTGAAAACTTTTGCCATTCAACCAGGACACCCAGGACTGTTAAGGCTGTGATCCCGCCAAGACCGTACATGCCATATTGCAGCGATCGCACATACCACGGTGGCGGATCCACATATTTCACCCGCACCGACGCTGCCAACTCAGACGGCCCCAGCGTGTAAACCACTCCATGCTTTAGCACTTCCTGCTGCACACGCCGTTTGCCGCGATAAATTCCATTTGTAGAATTTTCATCGCGCAACACAAACGGTGCCCGGTAGAGATGTGAGAGCTTACCCTTGGGGCGACTATCACGGTTCAGCGAAAGGTGGACCTGACTCACAACCGGGTTACGCACCACAATGTCACACGACTGAGAGCTGCGCCCTAACAAATAGCGATCGCCCAATAACGGGTAGACATCCGCTTTAGTCTCTTCAGCCGTTTGCACCCATAACTCTGGGACACGCGCATTCGGCTTCAGCTTCAATTTAGAAAAATTAATCTTTGCCTGTACGGTGCGTACAGCTTGGGTCACGCTCCCTAACAGGGTTTGCGGTTTTTGCGGTGGCGGGGTTGGGGTCATCGGCAGTGTCCAACGTCCAAAGCGAAAGCGTTCAAATATCCTAGCCTGTTCATCAGGTTATGCAGCCATTCTAAACAACCAACGGGCGATCGCGACGAATCGTCAAGACCAGCTAGCGTCCCAGATAGATTTGTCACACCAGCCCTAATTGACAAATCCCAGAGCAGCAAAATGCGACTCCGTCTCAGCGATTTCGCCAGCCAGGAAATAGGCACCTCGACAAAACGGCAATCCCTTATAAGCTTCCACTTTTATTCAAAAATTTCCGTAAAAACTCCTGTTATAATCCATGCGACTGCGATAAAAAGGACTTTTTGTGATATGGCAACTGCAACAGTTCTTAAGTTTATGCAGAAGACGGCAGAAGACGAAGCCCTTCGCCGCCAGTTAGAAGGTCTGCTTGGGGTTGGTGACGGCAATATCAGTAGTGAAGCAGAGCTTGACCCGGAAGAGACAGAAGCCCTAAAGGGTGAACGAGCGCCCATTGTGGCTGATTTTGCCACTCAAAACGGCTACCCCTTCTCGGTCGAAGAGTTAGTAACCGTTGTCGATGCATTTCAAAAGCACCAGGTCGGTGAATTATCAGATAGCGATTTTGCCGAAATTATTGGGATCTCAGTTGATGCGGCGGGATCACCCCTGAAGCGGTTAGCCCGTTACCTCAGCAGAACATATTTGGGGATTTAGTCAATCTTTGTGGCTTGAAAAACGTTGCTTAGTTTGGCCCGCCACCTGATGAGTGGTAGGGCTTTAGGCTGAGTCAACAATTTTTGCTTTTCTGGGGTTAGCAAAATCGTAAACACACTTCAAACGAAAGCTTTACTCGCGTAGCAAAGCCCAGAATGAAGCGTGTGAGTGAACCGCTTGTGACTTAACGCAAGAAAATGCTTAAGAACCAGAGGAGAAACATCACCAAACTTGTATCTAGCAGGCTGGCAGGCAAGTAAGCAGCCAGTTGATTGCTAAACACAGTCCAGATGATGCCGCCGATTAGAAAGCCCCCCAATAAGCCACCCAGACTAATCAGAATGGACTTGCCCATTTGGCGCTCACGGCGGTAAATCAGGTAACTGGCAGCAATCACCCCAGCAATTAAAACTAACTGCTGTAACGCCGGGTAGAAAAATGCAGCCACAACCAAACCGCCGAAAATCAGAGTGGGCAGCCCAAACTCTTGAGCGGTTGGCAGCACAAACAAACGGCTGAGCCAATTGGGTGACTTGGGTGGCGGCACAGGCACAAAGCTGGGTGTTTGCTGTGTCGTTTTCTCTGGAAAGCGAATCCGATCTGGAACTTTAATTTTGCCTTCTTGGCGTAACCGCAACCGATCCATTAAGACGGCATCGTAGGCAGCCTCGATTTGCTCGCGCTGTTTGCGATCTTCTCCCGAATCGGCCTCTGCTAACAGGCGATCGCGGGCTTCTAAGATTTCTTCTGTACTGGCATCTTCCTTAATGCCTAATTGCTCGTAAGGACTTAACTGACTCATTATTCGTCCGAAGTTGCTTCCTTAAAAACTAACCTAGCCCGTTAACGCACACAAGATTCAATTTGAAACGATTTGAGAATTTTTGTCGCATTGACGCTCAAAGCTTAACAAACTAAACCAATCTCCCCTCACTCTATTCTAAAAACTCATTGCTCTTTCATCTGATTCTAATCGGTATAAATCAGCAAATAGCTCAGAAGTCACCGAGCCAGTCGGTAAATCAAACAAAATCCGGCCTTTTCGTAGACCAATTAGGCGCTGGCAAAACATTTGAGCCAGTTCTACAGTATGTAAACTAACGATCAGGGTATGGTTCTTTTGGGTACTCAAATCTTTTAGCAAAGTCATCATCTCACGACTCCGCTCTGGGTCAAGACTTGCCACAGGTTCATCTGCCAAAATCACCGCTGGATCCTGAACGAGAACTCGTGCCAGCGCCACTCGCTGTTGTTGTCCACCAGAAAGTTGGTCAGTTCGGGCGTAGAGCTTTTCGGGGATGCCAACCTGGGTTAGCGCCGCCGCCGCTTTGTCGCGCTCAGCCGGGTAAACCAGCGAAAGACAAGCTTTTGCAAACGACCACCGTCCTAAATTTCCGGCATTGACATTGTGGATCACTCGCAAGTTATCAACTAAGTGAAATTGTTGGTAAATCGTACCAATTTGGCGTTGAACCCGTCGCAATTGTCGCGGTTTCAAGTGATTCAGATTTTGCCCCAAGACACTGATTTCCCCAGAAGTGGGCAAAAGTGTGCCATTTAACAGGCGAATCAGGGTACTTTTGCCAGCCCCACTCGCCCCCAAAAGCGCAACGCGCTCACCTGGCTCAACCCGCAAACTGATATTGTGCAGAGCAGCCGTTGAGCCAAAACGGTGAGACACGTTGGTTAATTCAAAAATGGGAGCCGCGATCGCCATGCCTTTGACGTGATTTAGAGGAATGCACTACTTAATCTTGCCAATTTGACGACCAATCTCCTCGATTTTGGCGTAGTTGCCGTCTTTCGTCTCGATAAACTTCTCAGCGCCAAATAATTCCAAAATTTCTTTTTGCTCTGGCACAGTCGGGTCAAGCTTTAGCAAAGCCGCCTGCACCTTTTGGGAAAAATCTTCGCCGTAGCGCTCTTTGACAGCCGGATTGATCACCCAGTGATAGTCAAAATATTCCGGTGTCCGCCAGATCACCCCCACCTTATTGGGATCAACCTTGCCCTCTTTGACCCGCTTTTGCCAGACTTGCTCATTCAGCGCACCCGCCTCATACGTACCCGCCTGCACCAGCTCAAGCGTTGCATCGTGGTTTTTAGAGAATCCGGGTTGACCTTTAAAATCTTCTAGCTTGACCCCAGCTTGCTGCAAAAAATATTGGGGCATCAGCCGACCCGACGTTGAGGACTCACTCCCAAATGTGAATGTACGGCCCTTCAAATTTGCCAGGTCCTTAATATCCTGAGCGGCTGGGATACCCGACTTTTTGTTGGCAATGAAAACGCTGTGAAACCGGGCATCAATATCACGCTGGGCGATCGCGGCAGCTCCCGGCACCTGGAGCCGTGCTTGCACCCCCGTCAACCCACCAAACCAAACCAGATCGAGATCTCCTACCTGAAAGGCTGTCACAGCAGCGGTGTAGTCCGTTACAGGCTTGTACACAACCGGGACTTTCAGCTCAGATTCTAAATACTTGGCCAATTTATCGTAGAGCCGCTGCAGCTTTTCAGGGTCTTGATCTGGGATTGCTCCTGTCACCAGGGGTTTTGGTGGTGTAGCAGGGGGCGACCCAGTTGAGGTGTTGTTACTAGGAGTTGGGGCACACCCTGCAAAACTGAGAGATAGCAGCAGCAAACCAGACAGAAAGAAACTTTTCATTCAAACCTTTGGCGATCGCAATTCCAACCATGCAGCTTATCATCTCTCCAAAGAATTGCTAAACCAATTCGGAAACCTCAGCCCAGCGACATCTTAAAAGAGGCATTTTTGGCAGTCTACTGTATCTCGACCGAAAAACCGTAGGAATAACCCTTGTAATTTGAGTCCAGTTGAATTGTGTACTCCCCGGCAGCAGGCAACTGCCCCGACCATTGTGGCCGATTTTCATCACTCCCATCCACCACCAACTTACCATTTGGCGCTGTGATAAATGGAAAGGGGCCTTCAGTCCGCTTGACGGTCAGCTTTTGTCCTTGCTTGGCTGCAATCACATAGCGGTGAGAACCTGTGCCAACAAAGCGATCGTCAATTTGAATTGTTTGCCCTGCATTCAGTTGAATGCGCTCAACCTTCTCATTACAGCCTTTCTTTGTCCGGTTTGCTGAGATCCAACCTTGCACCGGGTTAGAAACTTGGAGCCAGCCATCTTTTTCGGCTTCCACGCTGACGTAGGTGCCATTTGTCAAAGTGCCAACTACCTGCGTACTAACCGTGCCTGGAGCCGATCGCACATTCAACGGCGACTCCGGATCATTTACCTGCACCATTGTCACCTTACACGACTCCACTTTGCGTGACGGAGATTCGCTGGTGCTCGGTTTGGCAGGCGGTTTAGCAGGTTGTTGGGGAACGGGTTGAGTCGGCTTCGAGGTTGGGGTTGAAACCACGGGTGGAGGTGTCTCAAGGCCGGAAGCCGTTACCGTGGGACTAACAGTGCTACTGGGTGCGGTAGCGAGTGGATCAGTAGTCGGTTTAATCAGGGCATAGGTGATACCCCCAGCCGCCGCAACTGCGATCGCGCCTGCCAAAATCAATGCTGAAGTTTTGTCTTGCATACGGCTGCCCCCGAATCAATCGTTTCTATTCTCCTCATTCAATAGAGGTTCAGGTGAACCCTGAAGAAAAGATTGATGTTTTGTCAAATTGGTAACAATTCACCCGAAAGCGTGAGTCAATTTTGTCACTTTCAAAAAGCACTCAAACTCCTTCTCTATAAGATTTTCAGCACTATTTGAAAAGCACATTGCAGCAGCGCGAAATAGAACCGTCAGGGAAACACACGCATTTCTTTTCCTTTTATTTCGCCTTTATAAAATATTGCCTCTCCACCGGGGAACTCCAACTAAAGATAAAGGGACAAAGCGCAAACGCCAAGCTTACAATCTGAAAACAGATTGCTTGGGTGATTAATGATGGTGAGACGCTTCCTTGTGCTGCTTAGCTTGATCTTGATTCCGCAGCCACAAGTTGCCGCCTTTCCCTATAGCGATCGCGCCCGAAATGGCATGGTTGTGTCAGCTCATCCCTTAGCTAGCAGCAATTCTCAGTATGAGAATAATTCTCACAAAAATATTCATTTTGAACAGCTATCAATGGCTGGAATACCCATTCTGCCGTTCATAAAATTGAGCGCACAAGCCTTTAGAGGCTCTGACTTCAGTACAAATGTTTC
>DVDV01000149.1 GCA_015296075.1 Leptolyngbyaceae cyanobacterium M33_DOE_097
GGTTGAAGATGATTAAGCGTCAAATGTACGGTCGAGCGGGGTTGGCGCTACTAAGCCGCCGATTCTTGCTGGCAGGTTGAACTCAATTGACGGTCTTACCTTGGAGCAATTTACTGGATCACCAAAAGTTGCCATGAACCAAAAGTTTGCCCTAAAAATTGTCAAACCCATGCAGAACTTGCGATCGCTGGCGTATGATGCAAACGACTGACCACACTTCCGGCCAACATTGGGTGAACTACTACAAAGCCGTCGAAGGTCGCCCACCTCGTGAAACGTTGCTCAAAGCATTGGCTACGTTTGATTCAGAACTGTCACCCAAGCAGCCTCGATTAGCGGTTGATTTGGGCTGTGGTGATGGACGAGACACAGTCGAGTTATTGCGGCGTGGCTGGCGAGTCATTGCAATTGACGGTGAGCAAAAGGCATTCGATCGCTTATTGAATCGCTCTGATTTACATCGTGAATTGTTAGAGCCTCAGTTAATGCGATTTGAGAATTTGGCGCTGCCAAACAATGTCGATTTAGTCAACGCTAGCTTCTGTCTCACCTTTTGCCCACCTGACTGCTTCCCATCTCTGTGGCAAAAAGTTCTTACAGCCCTTAAACCAGGAGGGCGCTTTTGTGGGCAGTTGTTTGGCGATCGCGACTCTTGGACAAAGTTTCCAAACCGAACTCATCACACACACACTCAAGTCGAAACACTGTTGCAACCGTATGAGGTGGAGTGGTTAGAAGAAGAAGAACACCCAGGGGTGACTGCGATCGGTGAAGAAAAATACTGGCATTTGTTTCACATCGTCGCTCGAAAAATAGCTTGAGAACAATCGACAGTTGGGATGCAAGCCAGGTGAATGCCACTTACGTCCCAACTTTCATGCCTAGTCGATCGCCACCATTACGTCACTGGCTTTTACAACAGCATAGGCTTCCTTGCCAACACTTAAACCCAACTTTTCCGCCGAAGCTTTGGTAATAATTGCAGTAATCTCAACACTAGCGGCTACTTCTAAAGTAACTTCTGCATTGACCGCTCCCATTTCAACCGCTTTCACTGTTCCTTTAAGAGCATTACGCGCGCTAATCTCCATGTTTAACTCCATTCTAAGATTTACAAAATCGACAGCCTCAATCTAACCAAAGCTTACCACCCATCTCAGTTATTTCTATCTCTAAAGTTCATTGGATAAACCTTAAAAAAAGCAATACTTTGTAACCCTTCTTTTGTATTGGTAGACACTACTGAATGAAGTCAATCTTTATAAAATTTTGAATTTTCTGAATTTCAATAATCCTGACTCCAAGGGCAATCCACCCACCATCTAGCAACTTCGCTTTAATTCTACTATTTGCAGAAAACCAACCCATCATCGCCAAATCTCAGAAAATTTTAGAGGCACCCATGAGACGTCAACAGGCTGTAACATTTATTGCACTTTTGCTTCTCACGTTCACCAGCGTTGTAGGGGCTAGATTACTGGGTTCTTCAACCGCGATCGCCCACGCAAAAACACAATTAACTATCTCTGCCGCTAGTAGCTTAACGGATGCCCTTAAAGAAGTTGCGCCGCTCTATGAACAGTCCCATGCCAATGTCACCATTCGCTATAATTTTGCCAGTTCTGGCGCACTCCAGCAGCAAATTGAGCAAGGTGCGCCTACCGATGTTTTCATCTCTGCTGGAACCAAGCAGATGAACGCTTTAGAACAAGCGAATCTCTTAGTACCCAATTCACGGCAAGATCTACTAACTAATCGCCTGGTTCTCATTGTTCCAGCCAATCAATCAGACGTGAAAAACACAAAGAGTCTGACAGAAGGGCAAGTCAAACGCATCGCGATTGGGAATCCGCGCAGTGTTCCCGTCGGGCAGTACGCGCAAGAAGCCCTAACGAACGCTGGCGTGTGGAATCAGCTCCAATCAAAATACGTTTTGGCAACGAACGTGCGTCAAGTTTTGCAGTTTGTCGCGGCGGGCAATAGTGAAGCCGGGTTGGTTTATCTAACCGATGCAAAAATGACAAATAAAGTCAAAATTGCTCAAATTGTTCCAGCTAATTTGCACTCGCCCATTGTCTATCCGATCGCAGTGTTAAACAATAGCCAAAACCAGGCTGCTTCGCGTGAGTTTGTAGAGTTCTTATCGGGGCCAACTGCCAAACCCGTATTTGCAAAATATGGTTTTCAAATGCTTTCTACCAATTCTTCAAAACTGGGCTACAGATGATTATCTGTAAGGGTGGTATTTCCTTCGGAAACGCTACGCGAACGCGAACTGTCCCTACGAGGATCTGTAAATATCTTGCATGCGCTTTAATCTGCGCGGGTGAATCGGTGCAGAGGCAAACCATCTTGAAAAACGAGTAACTCGCCTGGTTGAATCGTTATCCAAATTTCGTTGTCGGTTAATGGAGCAGTGGCAATCAAGGCAACGCGATCGCTAGGGGTCGTAAGTTCCTGAAAATCAACAGTCAGATCCGCATCAATCAAATGAGCGGCTGCAAACGGGGCTTGTCGCACGATGTAGCAAAGCTTTGTAGAACAATGGGCAAAAAAGTGTTCGCCATCCGACAGAAGGTAGTTAAAGCTGCCTTTTGCATTAATTTCCTGCGTTACGGCTTGCAGCACAGCAGATAACTTCTCTAAAGGTGGTTTACCAGTCGGAAAGGTTTTTCGCAGAGTGTTCAAAATTAAGCAAAATGCGCGCTCACTGTCTGTTTGACCAACCGGGGTGTAAAAGCCAGCACTCTCAGGATAAAAATCTGGCAAGTCTCCGTTGTGAGCAAAGATCCAATAACGACCCCAAAGTTCGCGTTGAAAGGGGTGACAGTTTTCAAGCGCAACCACGCCGAAGGTCGCTTTACGAATGTGGGCAATCACATGGGTTGACTTGATTGGGTAACGTCGCACCAAATCGGCTACAGGCGATGTGGAGGAGGATTTTTCGTCTAAAAAAATGCGGCAACCGACGCCTTCAAAAAAGGCAATGCCCCAACCATCCTGATGTTCATCGGTCTTTCCTCCGCGGGCTGAGAAGCCTTCAAAGGAGAAACAGATATCGGTTGGTACATTACAGTTCATTCCTAGCAGTTGGCACATAGAAGCAAAGTCTTGGATGCATTGAACCACTTGCCAGTGATTGTAATGCAATTGCTACGCCTCTAAAAAAGTAGCTCAGGTCTGACTCCGCTCCGTCGCCAGGATATCCGCGATCGCCTCTGGCAAGTCTTCTAAACCTGTATCAGCTTCCGTCGCTTGCACTGGCGAATTAAACGTGTAGCTGGGGTCACATTCACCCGTGTCGTAAATCTGCAAGACCCACTTATCGGGCAACCCTTCAACCCCAATTTCAACCACATACCAGGTTTCGCCAACTAAACGAGTCCCCAATACCGAAAACCATTCCTGATCCTCAAGTGGAATCGCGAGATCATCCATTAGAAATGCGATCGCCCGTTGACCAACCTCCGTTGGCGTTAATTCCGCAAGCATCCAGACCTCCATTTAGACTAAAGTTGCTCGGATAAAACTTGAGGATACAAGCCCAGATCTTTACTCAGTTGTCGCGCCAAAAAAATTAGAAACTTAGCCGCATCTTGGTTGTCTTGATGAGCCATCATTGTCGCCACTTGCATCAAGGTTTTCACCAAACCTGCATCAAGCAAATCCGGCTCACTATCGAGCACCTGTGGTTCTTCTCCATTAGGGCAACTCAGCAAGCGATCGATGAGATTAAAATATCGGTCTTCTCTTTGTTCACTCATGATGGTCAGATTTATAAATTTAATAACCTCTGCTGCATCCAACCAGAAATTAGGAATGCATTCTTCTAACGAACTTCAACTAAATCAACCAACAGCCCAACTATCCTATCCAAAATATCCCTCAAAAATTCTTAGCCACATGAGTCGTAGGATCAAACTCAAACCGTCTGGAATGATGGGTTTCACCATATAAGCTAAACGCCACTGTTGGTTCATCGCCAACCGCAGCCACCTGATGAATCGCCCCAGGAGTAAAGCTAATAATGTCTCCAGGCAACAGCGTAATTTCGGCTACAGGTTCTACCCGATGAGGAAACTGCGGATCTTTGATCCGTCTCCAAAACGTATTCCTATCTTCACCCTTGAGTACAGCAACAATGCCCCAGTTGCCGTGATTGTGGACTGATGAGACTGTTCCCGGCATGTATGTTGTGATTTGCACAGTCAGAGGATAGCCAATTTCATCGTAAAGCGTGATCACTCCAATGCCAGTGGTTGGGTCGGGGGTCGCGTACTGCGTCTGTATCCAGTAGGAATTTGTGGTCAATTGCCGTACAAGTCGCCGGAGTTGTGGCAGGCATTGAGTTTCATCGATCGCAGTTTGCAACACGTCTTCGACTTCAGTTAAAAAGCGGTGAAACCGATAGGGGGTACGCAGCAAGTCCCATTGCTTTGGCGGTTTACATACTTGCCAACGTCCATCATCCATTACCAGCAAGTCGCGCTGTTTCAGCATGATCTCAACCATCACTCAATATCCTCCTCGTCCTCATCCGGTTGAGTCAGAACCTGTAAAATAGTCGCCGCACCAAACTCTCGTCTGTCATCAATTTCGTTAACCCGACTGCTAATCACCCTTGCCTCCTCAATCTCGCCCAGACGTGCCTTGATCAACCCCAAAGCAGAATAGGCGTTGAGATACAACCGGACATTAGGCTCCTCCTTGCGATCGCTCAGGATCGGTGCGAGCAACTCCCATTCAGTAGGCAGATCTTCCAAGTGTTGAATTTGCTCAATCACCTGCATCGCAACTTGCAAGGCAGCCGCATCATTGTGCTTATAGAAGAAATAGCGGTAAGCCGCCACCATCACATCTAAGGATTGATCGGCGATCGCCAATGCTTGCTGAATATAGCTCTGAGACTGGGCGGTGTCTTCCCATGTGTTTGCGGCTGCAATCAACAACTGTTTGACCTTAAACGGCAAGTCATACCAGGATAAGGTCGGTTCGCGACTAAATTTAGAACCAAAGCAAATTTGCATGGCTTAGACCGATAGCAAGATGAATTAGGAAAAAGGGCGCTCCTGAAGTGAAAGGTGAATCTGCACAGGTGTCAAATTCGGAGCAAAGTAGACCGACAACCAGTTGCGCCCAAAAACAAAGCGTCAGACTTCTCTGTCTATATCAGGCTTATATCAGATCACGACTTGCAACCGGGCTGCACTCAAGCAAGCCATTTGTACAATTTCATTAAGACGGTACTCAAATCATAAAACCATTGCCAGACCGCCTTTTGGCGAAACACAATGGGAAGGGGGGCTAGCATTTTTGAGTACAAAAATCAGCCTATATGAGTCAAGGGTACGAGTATTTTGCGATAGACAAAAAGGACTTTATTCACGTATCTAATAGGTAGCAAAAGCTACTGGTTAAGGGTCAAAGCGGCTTATTATATAGCTGTTCTAAAGAGAGTCTTAAGAAATGATGTAATCGCTTACGTTGAACAAAATTACTGAATGTTTTTGTTTACAAATAAAGCTTCAACTAAATTGTCCAGCAGTTCATTGTGCCTGTTTTTCCTGGTTTCCCTTTCTAAACCAAAGGGGGTTTTGGCGTGTTCAATCGCTCTGAGCCTTCATGTAGGCTGCAAGAGCCGTTTAGTAAGCCTTATAATCAACCCAATTGATCCTATGGCACATACGATTACAACTCTTTGTACCCAGTGTGGCGATTGCGTTCCTCAATGCCCAAAGGATGCGATCAAGAATAATGATGGCGAGTTATGGATTGACCCAACTCTGTGCGATGACTGCCAGGATAATGACAACGCGCCTCAATGTGTGACGATTTGCTCAACCAATCACCCCCCAACCCCTTTAAAGGCGAAAAAGGGGCGATACAAGGCGACCCAAAAAGAAATTCTGAGTCCAAACCTGTTTATGAATGGCAAGAGCAACGCTTTTGCTTCGTCGATCGCCGTTTGGGAGGCGTGTAATGTCTTAGCACAACGGCAATCGCTTCCGTGGAAGCCAGACTCGCAGGGCAAACTCTGTTATGAACGTCAGGTTAATGGGGGACGCGGCACGATTAAGTTTCGGCTAGCTGATCCGCTCGACTCAAACGCGCCTGCCTTTGATAGCGAAGCGGCTCATGCAGAGTTGACTAAGTGGGATGTGCGTGCGGCCTGCCTGCACTTGATTTTTGCGGCACACGCGATCGCCCTTGAGCGTCCCTGGGAAGAAGAATTTACAATCAGCGATCGACAGCTTGAAACCTACTTAGGTTTAGAAAAGCGCAAAGACTTAAGCAAGCTTGCCAAACTGACCTTAATTAAAGAATTGGTGCAGCAACCCTGCAAACTTCAGATGGATATTAGCTGGTTTCAGCAAGGGCGCGTCCCCAGTTTTGCATTAGAGCAAAGTCGTCTGTGGCATTTGCTCGAAATTCGGCCGCATTTGCAAGCTGACGAGACGGGCAGCAAACATCTCACAGGTTTAACATTCAAAATTAGAGCTGGAGCCTGGTCAAAATATTTCTTAAATCGCCAGGGAGCTAGAACGAGTACCGCCTTTTACCAATACAGCAGCCTACCGCAATCACTCTTGCGTACGGTGTTTAGTAGCTGGCAACAGCACGATGGCGCTTGTCGCATGTTGCTCTGGCTATTGTTCAAAACAAAAATGGGAAACGAGCAACGCCTCACGGTGCCAACCTTAATGCGCATTGCCTATGGTGAAAACAGAGTCTTACAGGCTTCGCTGCAACGAGAAGAACGCAAGCGTCTGCTGCGATCGTTCGAAAGTGATTTAGAAGTGTTGCAGCACTACGGGCTAAAACCTGTCTTTGATCCGGTTACTTACCCAAGCGATATTCAACCCCTGTGGGTCAAGCTGGCAGACTTACCCGATGACGCCGAAGCTGCTCTTGAGTTTTGGATTAACGATGGCAGCAACCAAAACCGCCTGACAGATGCCGCCCCCCGCAACAAGTGGAACCGCTTGATGCAGGCACGATTTTTGTGTTTTGAGTTGCCGACTGGTTGGGAAGCGCAGGCCACTCAATCGGCCAAAAAGAAACTACGAAAAGCACAGCGCAAAGAAACAACTCAACAACAGTCAGATCGAGTCGCTGCCCTGTCGGGGCAACAAATTACAGCAGCAAGAAAGAACCTGCAACTCAGCCAACGAGATTTAGCCAATTACATTGGCAAAAGTCAAAGTTGGGTCAGAGATATTGAGAGTGGTCGCTTACAGGTCAGCTCTAAAGATCAGCAACTTCTACTCAAAGTGCTAGGCGGCACCCCCTCAGCCAGGTAGGAGTGTAGACGGTAGAGCGTGTCTCTTGCCCACAAACAAAGACTAAAAAAGCACGAGATCAACCCGTGCTTCTTTAAGTGCTGCAATTGACTTAACCTGCTTAGAGGCTAGTCAAAAAGCCAATGATGCCATGCCCAGTTACAGCCTCAAGTACCAGCAAGGAGACAAAGCCAATCATGGCGAGTCGCCCGTTTAATTTCTCTGCTTTGTCGTTGAAGCCCATGCCAGCATTCTCTGCAACGTACATTTGAGGCTCGATCGCAAAGTTATTGAGCTTGCCCTGGTCATCAACTAACGATCCGCTTCTCATGAAGACTCCTATTAATTTCTGCGCAACTAAGGTTATCTTAACAGAAATTAACGCTAGTGTTTCGTTTTGTTAACTTTTTAAGACACAATCAGGTTAAGTAGGCAAAAAAGCAGGACATTTCTGAGAATTTGCTTTACTCAGCGTGGGATTCAATGATTTTTTCGACATAGTCAAGCTGCGCGATCGCCATTAAAACCTCACGCCAGTTTGGTTTGTGAGTTTCACCAATACATAGCACCTGGTCAGCCCCACAAATAATGCGCCCCCGGCTCTTGGGGTATAGCTCAATCGACGAGTCGATTTCCCGTACTTGGGTAAAATAGTGCCCCCCGGTTGGAATGCAAAACTCATATCTGAGCGATCGCTTACCATCGGCAGGGCCGACCAATCCATTAGGATCAATCTGCTCAAGGTTGAACTCGATTTTGGTCAGTGACGAATGTTGGTCAGTATTCATAGGGGTACTTGCAAGGGTAGGAAAGGGAGTGCTGACTAACCCGATAAGGGCTAGCTCTAGCAAACGTTTCATCTAAACCTCCGAGATACCCCGCGCTTCTATAAGCCGGGGAGGGATAGGAGCGGCAGTCAAAGACTGCCAATACAAATCTACTATTTTCGCCATATAATCAATGCAGCGAAAAAGTAGACGATGTACCTGACTCA
>DVDV01000428.1 GCA_015296075.1 Leptolyngbyaceae cyanobacterium M33_DOE_097
AAACATTTGTACTGAAGTCAGAGCCTCTAAAGGCTTGTGCGCTCAATTTTATGAACGGCAGAATGGGTATTCCAGCCATTGATAGCTGTTCAAAATGAATATTTTTGTGAGAATTATTCTCATACTGAGAATTGCTGGTTTTTGATAGTGTTACTTGCTCCCTGACGCGCCATGTCTTCTTCAAAAAACACCATCGGGTTCGAAAGCCGATAGACCAGTTTGCGCTGTTCTTTAACAAAAACCCCTTTTCCCCGTTGGGCTTCGACCAAGCCCTGATTTACAAGATTCGCGATCGCCCGTCTGACCGTAATTCGACTGACTCCAAACAAATCCATTAACTGATGTTCGCTCGGCAACTGCCCACCGGGAATAAACTCGCCTAGAACAATCTGCTCCCGCAATTTTTCTGAAATCAGTAAGTGAAGCGGAGCTTGGCTCAACTCAGGTGATGAATCTTGCATAGAGGAAGTTCGCTCAAATTGGTACATGACCTATCACTTTCTTTATGGATTATTTCCTCTGCTATCCGTATTACATTCGGTTTCTTGTTCGTTGGTTAGTGCCACCTGTTACAACAAACACTGAATTCATCGAGATTTCACGCTGCTTCCTTAAAGCTACTCAGTTAATTTACGTATTAGAAGTGGTAAGGGATGCTGAATGTGCTTAGTTAGTTGCAAATCTAGTCGAGTTTAAGAGCGCTCGCAGGCACATCATCCCACGTTTCGACCTGACGCATTCGCACCACCCAACCCGCCGATCGCTGCTCATCCGTCAAATTATCTTGAAAGGATTGGTAGCATTCTTTCGCATGCTCCTCACTACAGCTTGCAATGCAGGCATAGATAATCCCTGATGGGTCAAGCTGCTCATTTACCCAAATCACCATAATTAGTTTCCTAAACGTAATTTTGCGACCGCATAGGCTTTTCAGAATGCCACGATCGCCCCAGTTTGCCTAGAGGCAAAAACACTCACAAATCAACCCTCCAATCTTTTAGTGGTCTGCCAACCCAGCTTTACCAGGCAGAGAAAACGAATGACCAATGACCAACGACCAATGCCTCAGTCATGATCGATCCTGCAAAGTTCTTTGGGTGAACGACTAGCTTTTGCCTCCTGCTATTCCCTTTCCTAATGCTGTGTCTACTTCCTCCGGCTATCTTCAAAAAACGGCTGCCCGTCTACGCCTCTTCTTCCTGACCTGCTAAGGCACTCAGCGCCGCTCCTGTGACTCGACAAATCCGCCAGTCGGGCAAAACCTCGGCTCCCATCTTTTGATAAAACGCGATCGCGGGGGCATTCCAGTCCAACACGCTCCACTCAAAGCGGCCACAGCCCTCTGCGATGGCTCGGTCTGCCAGGTAGCGTAACAGGGCCGTGCCAATCCCCCGGCGGCGATACTCCGGCAACACAAACAGATCCTCTAAGTAAAGCCCCGGTTTCGTCAAAAAGGTGGAGTAGTTGTAGAAAAACAGCGCAAACCCAACGGCTTTTCCTTCTACTTCAGCGACAACGGCGGTGGCATAGGGGCGATCGCCAAAGAGATGCTGCTTTAGCTCAGCGGCACTTCCTGTGACTTGACGACTCAGCTTTTCGTAGTCTGCTAAAGCCTGAATCAGATGAAACAACGCATCAGCATCATCATCGGTAGCTAAACGTAAGGTAATCTGTGAAGCGGGCGTATTCATACGTGTCTGTCTAGTTTTCTGCCCCATGAAAATATCAAGTTTTAGCACTGATCAACCCCTATTCGCTAAAATTCGCTCGTTTTTGAGCAATCCTTACGTCTCATTAGTTGTCTGGTTTTTACCGTTGCTGTTGGCAGCTGGGGAAAGCAGCCTGATGGCACACGATGAAGGGCTGTATGCTCGACGCGCCCGCCAGATGTTTGAAACTGGGAACTGGCTTACACCCGATGGGTCGGCGCACCACAAAACCCCTGGAATTTATTGGTTGATTGCCGCTTCGTACAAGGTGTTTGGCGTAAGTGCGGCTAGTGCTCGGTTTCCCAGCCTGATCGCTGGCATGCTGAGTGTACTGTTGCTCTACAACATCGCCGATCGCTTGATTGGGCGCAGACTAGCATGGCTCGCGGCTGCTATCCTCAGTGTTTCGTTTCTTTGGTTGCAGTACTCACGGCTGGGCACACCCGATGTCACTACAATTTGTCTTGTACTCGTGGGCATTTGGTCGTTACTCAAGGCAGAACAGCAGCCTAAATGGCGACCTTTGCTAGGCTTTGTGGCAGGCTTTAGCTTTGCTGTTGGGTTTCTCATCCGCAGCTTTATGGTGGTGTTACCCGCGATCGCCCTCCTCCCCTACCTGATCACGCAACACAAACACCATCGTCATTTGACCAACCCGATGCTGTATCTCGGTGGATTGGTCGGCAGCCTTCCCTCTCTGATTTGGTTTTGGTTGAGTTGGCAGCAGTATGGCTCGGATGGGGCAGCCCGTCCGTTGCAGTTTGTCTGGCGTTTAGCAGCAGATGAACGTGAGGGCAATGGGCTGCTGTTCTACTTAGGCGACATTGCCATGAAGTCCTTCCCCTGGGGGATTTTGGCGATTTTGGGCGGATGGCTCGCGTGGCGCTGGAATGATCGGCGCGATCGCTGGTTGCTTGTGGGCGCTCCTGCAAGTATGTTGCTCATTTTGACGCTGTTTCCAACGCGCCTGTCGCACTACAGCCTGGGAATTTACCCCTTTCTCGCCTTGCTCGCCGCGATCGCCCTTGATTGGCTCGGTCAAGCCTGGCTTCAACCAGCAAATCCTGCGCTCAAGTGGGCTAGACGCTCTGTGTGGCTTTTAGGCGCGATCGCCCTGCTGCTGCTGATCGCGGGCATTGTCGGTCGCTTTGCTCTACCAGCCCTCTATGTGTCCTGGAGTACCGTCGCGATCGTGCTGGGTTTGGGGTGGCTGATTCTGCCTGGGTTCTTGCTCTGGAAGCAGCGTCAGGCGCGTCTTCCTGTAATGCAAAAAAATTGGTTAGCCGGATGGTTGATGCCCCTTTGGGTGGCGCTGTTTGTGGCTGGGCTAAGTGGCTTACTGGGTGATTACAATCCTGAAGTGCGGCAGTTCTTACAACAACCCGCAGTCGCCACTATTCTCAAACAATACCCGATCAATTTTGTCGATGTCGGTGGCAAAACGGGCGTGTTACTCAACTTCTACACCCCTCAACGCGGTGCCGAACTTGATGATGACGAGCCATTGCCTGTCGGTTACGCCTGGATTCGAGAAAACGCTGCCAAAAAACTCACGCAACCTCACCGAGTCGTCGGTTCCATGAAAGGCTGGCAACTAATTGAAGTCACAGTAACCCAGTAAGAACCCCCAGAAATGAAAAGATCCCAATGCTCCTAACCAGAAGAGTCTCTTCTAAGCTTCTTCAACTTCTTCGTGTTCAACCACAAACACATTCGAGTAGAGATTCGCAATGATCTGCTTCCCTTGCAGCGTTAGCGACAAGTAACCGAGTGCCTCTTTGACGTAGGGGTAAACCCCGTGCCAGTAAAATTTAGGATAATTTTTGCGCAGATCAGCGGGGTGTCTGTAGCCCAATGCTTTATTCACCCCCGTTTCTTCAAACTCGTAAAACAGAGCCGCAATTTTCTTTAAATAGCGGGGATCGCTGAGTTGCCCAATCAAGTCAGACGCACGAATCAAACCTGGGTAGTTGACTGTGTCTTGATGGTCTTCGGCGGCTGGCACCGGAAAGCGGGTTAGCTCAATGTTGCGCTTGATGACTTCGGCATCGATTAACTTATGCCCACCAAACCGCTCGTCAATGAACAGCTTGGCGCGATCGACGTGAAAGGGGGTGAGGGCTGCATCCGTTGACCCCGGTGGTAGGGGCACCATCTTGCCATCCTTACCTGTGGCATAAAACCCATCTCGGTCTTGCCGACAAACACCCTTAACGTAGCCAATATCATGGCAAACCAGTGAAATAATGTAGTGCAGCCAGTCGTCGCAGGAAACACCACCCTCTCGAATGTGCTTGCCTCGCAAAATCTCTTGACCAACGAGAGTAACTAAAATCGAGTGCTCAACATTGTGGTAGAGCGCATCACTGTTGGCAATGTTCTCCATTGCCATACCACCAACCCAGGCAATGATGTCTTCATAGTCTGATTTCAGGCCACCATAGGTACGGTGATAGCCTTCCTTTAACTTTTGGACAAAGTCTTCAATTAGTAGCTCGGTTGCGTTAAACATTCAGGTCATGTAGGCGATCGCGACAACATAAAGCCGATCATTCAGTACAGACGCTTGCCTTGCTGGATTGCGTGCTAGCCATTTAGTCTACTGAAGATTGCGGCGATCAGTGCAGAGGTTTTCATCATTCAAAGCAGTTGTGTCTTTATTCACCAGTTATGTCTTTATTCACTCGATTTTGTCAAAGTCCGCCTAGATGTCATACTATTTCAGAACAAGCTTTATAATAGGTAGACCACGCGGGTATAGTTTAGTGGTAAAACGAAAGCTTCCCAAGCTTTAGTTGCGGGTTCGATTCCCGCTACCCGCTTTCTTCTCAACAGGTGATAGCTACACAGTAGCATTACTGACTTTTAAACTGTGAGCGGTAACGGACACTGTTTTCTGACGCTCAAGCGCTTTGTAACAATTGAAGTAGTGCCTTTAAGTGCGACGACGTGGGTCTTTTATGTTAGCGCTGGGTGTTCTGTTTGGAAGCCACTTTGCAGTTTTAGATACCAAAATGGACTGCACAAAAAATGGCGACCTTTCCTTAAAAAATCACTCATTTGAGGTAGTTCTCTCATTTGTTTGATTTGTCAAACCATCCTTTCTAAGCCTTGCTTTGGCAATTGACCAGAGGCGATCGCTGTCTCAAGTCAAAGTGATATTACAAAAAACACTTTGGTTTGTAGAGAGGGTTGAAACCACTAATTTCAATCAGCTATTTGGGTATTTTTCTGATTGGCTCAAGTGAGGGAGTATAAGCCGATCGCAACGAGCAGAACGCAAAAATAGGAGCGGCAGGAGAAGATATCAAAAGAGTTGCTAAGGTTGCTTTTCACTAAGGCTCGCGGATTTAATAAATCCGAAAACTGTACGGGCGGGTTTGGCAAACCTATCTGGCACCCTGCAATGGATTGAACAGCAAAACCCGCTCCTACCAAACATCGAACTTATTTAATTTCCACTCTTAAGGGTTTAATGGGTTAATCAATGGAATTTAATCCTTGGAGTTTGGACTAATTCAAAAAAATACATTTTAGGGGCGAATGGCCGTTCGCCCTGACATAAACGGCTGTTTGCCCTTACATATAGTGAAAAATTGTATTTAGTCTAAAGTCCAATAATTCGCATTTCTATAAAAAACCCCAAGCTATTTGCTTGAGGTTGACGAGTGCTAATTAATGATGATTAGGCTGCGTTTTCACGCTTTTGTACGGGATTTGCAACCTTTTTTGAGCTTTGAGGTGGGGCTAACTTTTGTTGCTTGGCTCGCTCTAGCTTTTGGAGCGCAGCAAGCATCTCGTCTTTTTTGAGATGCTTGTTTTTGCCATGCGCGTTGCGCCACTTAATTCCAGCTTTTTGGCACTCCTGGCGTAATTGCTCAACGGTTGAGCGTTGACGGACAGGCGGTTTTGAACTTTCTTGCCGCATGGGCGACTCAGGATCAATTCGACTAGCTGGTTGCCAGTGATTTGACTGCTGCGATCGCCGATGGGCATAAATGAAAAACGAGCCTGCAAAATATCCAAAACCAAACAATTCGACGGCAACAGATGCCTGCGTAAGAATGGATTCCATTGTAAAAAACTCCTGAAGACTCTAAGATGTGTCCCACCCGACCCAGCGTGGGATGAAGCGAAAGCTGGGATTTAGCTGATATATCGGGTGGTGCATGCCGATAACGATGCGATCGGATGAAGATATTCTAAAGGCGATACTCAAATTGGAACGAAAATTTTTGTAAGGTGTAGCGATTGTGTCAAATGATATGCTGCAAAGTTAACAGAGACCTTCCAACTCAACAGCTCAACCTTAAGGAAGATGACAAAATTACGATCCTTCTAATTCGCATAAAAGGAAAAAATAACAGACGTAAGATTAAAAACGGCAAGAGTATGTCACACCTTTTGCAGTCTTGCTACTCAGCATGAATTAATCAAATCAGGGGTTGGCGTCTACTCGGGGCAATGACCCCATTTGTCTATGCCGTTGCAGTTTCATCCATACTTTATTGCGCTTAGCCTCAGCGCCCTCATTGCTGCTTTCACTGCAGGGGTTGCGTGGAAACGGCGATCCGCATCGGCAGCTAGCCAACCATTTATCAGTTTGATGCTAGCGATCGCGGGTTACTCAACCGTCGCAGCTTTAGAAGTGATCGCGATCGCGCTGCCTGACAAGATCTTTTGGTCAAAGTTAGAGTACGTTGGTTCTAGCAGCGTTATCACCTGCTTTTTAATCTTTGCCCTGCACTTTACCCACAAGCAACACTGGCTCGCGTTTCCCAATTGGTTGTTGTTAGGGGTTGTGCCTGCTTTAAATGTGATACTAGCTGCGACCAACGAATGGCACCATCTCGTCTGGCCGGGGTTTTTGCGCGACCCTAACGGTAGCCATCTCATTATTTATCAGCATGGCATTGGTTTTTACTGGGTTCTTTTGTGCAGTTATGTTTACACTCTCATCGGCACTTTGCTGCTGATTCAGGCGGCTGTACAGCCGGGACTGCTTCAACGTCGCCAGTCAAAACTGATTTTGCTGGGGGCAATGATACCTGTAATTGGCAGTGCTTTTTATGGGTTGGGCCTCACACCTCCCGGCCTCAATACCACTCCAATGAGTTTTCTAGGTGGTGGCCTACTTTATTTTGTCAACCTGTTTCATCTAAACCTCCGAGATACCCCGCGCTTCTATAAGCCGGGGAGGGATAGGAGCGGCAGTCAAAGACTGCCAATACAAATCTACTATTTTCGCCATATAATCAATGCAGCGAAAAAGTAGACGATGTACCTGACTCA
>DVDV01000167.1 GCA_015296075.1 Leptolyngbyaceae cyanobacterium M33_DOE_097
ACCAAATGAAATTTATAGACATAGTAAATTGATGCTAAAAAAGTCTTAAGAGCTTTAGCTCTTAGGAAGAGGTTCGTAGCTTAGCTTTCTCTGATTTCTGTCTAGTCGATTGGGTCCACCTCACTTATTCTCGCACCTCCACCAAACTCAAGAATTACTGCGAGTTCGCAGCGGACAAATTCATCATCGGCTCTGACAATTGCTAGATTGGCTGGCTTACAAGTTTGGTCGCGAGTCAGACCAGGGACACCTGATTAAACTTCGACTCACTCATCAAGATTTTGCTGACACCCTGGGAACTACCCGTGTCACTGTAACCCGCTTGCTCGGTCAATTTGAGCGGGAAGGTCGAATTGCCTGGGTTGGGCAACAATTGCTTCTGATTCAAAATCCTTAGCTTTTTACACTGCCATCCTATATCATGAGAATGATTATCATTCTGACCTTTGGACTGGATTGACATGCTCTCTGCTTCTCGACCTCTCCCCCCAAATCTGAACCGAATTGTGCAACGGTTTCAGCAAATCGCTGAACCGAAGCGACGGTATGAGTATTTGCTCTGGTTTGCAAAACGGGTGCCAGAGTTGTCGGAAGTGGAGCAGATTGCAGCCAATCAGGTTTCAGGCTGTGTGTCTCAGGTCTATATCACGGCTGAGGTTCGCGAGCATAGCGTTACGTTTCGCGCAGCCTCGGATGCTCAAATTACAAAGGGTTTGGTTGGTTTACTGATCGAGGGATTCAATGGACTCCCCCCCAATGAAATTCTCCAGTTGACTCCAAACTTTATTCAGCAAACGGGCTTGGATGTCAGTCTTACCCCCTCCCGGAGCAATGGGTTTTACAACATCTTCCGGTTTATGCAGCGAAAGGTGGTAGCAATTCTGACTGCCAACACTTCTTCACTCAATTAGAGGAAACGGAGTTTTGATATGACTAGCATCATCCATGAGATAAGCACGACAGCGTTTGACATGCCCAAGCGAGGAATGCCCGTTACCATCATCACAGGGTTCTTAGGCAGTGGTAAAACCACACTCCTGAATCAAATTCTCAGCAACCGCCAGGATTTGAAAGTCGCTGTTCTCGTTAATGAATTTGGAGACATTAACATCGATAGCCAATTACTGGTTGCGTTGGATGAAGACATGGTGGAACTGAGTAATGGCTGCATCTGTTGCATGATTAATGATGGGCTGGTGGATGCCGTTTATCGTGTCCTAGAACGGGACGATCGCATTGACTACATGGTGATTGAAACCACAGGTGTGGCTGATCCGCTGCCAATTATTTTGACATTCCTGGGTACTGAATTACGTGACCTGACCCGACTCGATTCAGTTATCACCGTTGTTGATGCCGAAACCTTTACGCCCGATCACTTTGATAGCGAAGCGGCGCTTAAGCAAATCGCTTATGGGGATGTCACGATTTTGAACAAAACGGATCTGGCATCAGCGGAAAAAGTACAGGAGTTGGAAGCCTACATTAGCACTATCAAAGTCGGTGCTCGGATTTTGCACAGTCAGTATGGGGAAGTGCCACTGCCATTAATTCTGGATGTGTATTACAACAGCCCGGATACCTACGCAGACTTAGTGCGGGACGAGATCGCGCAAACCGAACCCGATCGCCACGACCACGATCATACTCATGCGCATCACCCACATGAGCATGACCACCATCACCATCCGCATGAGCATCACCATCATCACTCTGCCCACCTCGACAACGATGGGTTTGTGTCCGTTGCTTTTGAAAGCGATCGCCCCTTTGACGTGAAAAAGTTTGAAACCGTCTTGCACAATCAGTTGCCGCAGGAAGTCTTCCGGGCAAAAGGCATCCTCTGGTTTTCCGAAAGTGATCTCCGCAATGTCTTTCAACTGAGTGGTCCTCGGTTTGACCTGCAAGGAGAAGCATGGCGAACATCACCGAAAACTCAGATGGTTTTGATCGGGCGCAACCTGAATGCAGACGAACTGCAACAACAATTAGCAGCCTGCCTTGCCTAGAAGCTGTTTCTTTAATCTGATTTGCGCTTCACCCATGCGGTAATCATTGCCAGGATGAACATTCCCAATAAAGACAGTCCTAACAGAATCCGTCCTCTCTCAAATACGCCTGCACCTAATGCCACAAGTGGCGGTTTCGCGATCGCAATACTCAGCACCAATGCAGGCATAAACTTTCGCCATCCCATTTGGGTTAGCCCAACGGCGTAGCACACAAAATCGAACAATCCAGTCATCAACAGCCCTGTGACCAGAAAAACATTGCGCTCCAGATAGTTTTGCCCCAGTGAATCAACTTTTACCATGAACTTTTGACCGACCAGCTTTTGTACAAGGCTGCGTCCATAGCGTTTGGCAATGAAGAAGTTTGATGTACAGGCGAGTAAGTCAGCGATCGCAATGATTAGCAGTCCCGGCGCGAATCCAAATAGACCGCCTGCCAAAATTGAATAGGCAGTTCCTGGTAATACTGGAATTAGAATACTGGTCAACCGCAGTAGCAGGACAATTACGGGTGCCCAGATTCCAAACTGAGCTACATCTGCCCGCACTTGTTCGATGCCAACCTGGTTGATGAACGCGATCGCCAGTACAAGCAGCGCAACCATCAAACTGAGTTCTACAATTTTGATAACTTTATTTTGCATGAGCGTTCAACAAAGTGTTTACCGACGGTTAGTCCCAACCAGCAATGTAGATAAAATACTGAATGACTAATTGTTTATTTGCTCATTAGCCAGCGTGATGTTCTTAGTTGCGTCATGATGGGTTGCTTCCGATCTGCAATCGCACAATCCGAGCGGAGTTCTTGAATAGCGCCAGTGGAATAAACGGAAGTAGTTGTGACATCATGCGCCAAGCGATCGGCAAGCGTTGCGGGTAATCAAGAAACTGAGCCAGATAAAACTCTTCCTGGTTTAATCGGATGTTTGGACTCCAGGTTTCTAATGCGCTGGAATGATCAATCCCCCACTTAAATTCAGCATTGGTTTTTGAGGGTTCATGGCAACTTTTGGTGATCCAGTAAATTGCTCCAAGGTAAGACCGTCAATTGAGTTCAACCTGCCAGCAAGAATCGGCGGCTTAGTAGCGCCAACCCCGCTCGACCGTACATTTGACGCTTAATCATCTTCAACC
>DVDV01000060.1 GCA_015296075.1 Leptolyngbyaceae cyanobacterium M33_DOE_097
GACACGACTGAGCGGCTGACTGAAGGAGTACCGACGGGTAGTAAGGCTTAAAAATAAAGTTGTAGTATGACCTAGAACAATTGCCGTAAAAGGGTTTCAGGCGGAGATAGTAACATTTTTCCAGGATCGTCGCCATACCCCTTGTAGGAAAGATGGGTGCCGAGGCCATTTTTGAACAGCAATTACGCGGCTACCGAGGTGGTCAGCAAGTTGAAATTGATGGGCCAGGGCGGGTAATCCGGGTTTTAGGAGAAAATCCAGGTCGGCTGGGGCAGGACGTGCAGCTCACTCTGGATTTGGATTTGCAAAAAGCAGCAGAAGCTGCCTTGGGTAATCGGATTGGCGCGATCGTAGCGCTTAACCCCGAAACAGGTGAAGTTCTAGCGATGGTGAGTCGTCCTGCGTTTGATCCCAACATGTTCACAGGACAGATTAATTCAGGTCAGTGGCAGCAACTTCAAAGTAGAAAATTTCCATTCCTTAATCGTGCATTGCAGGGCTATCCACCTGCCAGCACGTTCAAAATTGTCACCACAGCAGCAGGCTTAGAGTCAGGTCGCTATTCCCGCAGTACGATTTTACCGACTTACCCCTATCTTAGTATCGGTAGCACTCGGTTCTGGGATTGGAATAAAGCAGGATTTGGACCATTAGATTTTACTGGGGCAATGGCAAACAGCAGCAATACTTTTTTTGGACAGATAGGGCTGGGTGTAAGCGAATCAACGTTGATTGAATGGGCACAGAAGTTTGGCTTTGGGCAGCAAACGGGGATTGAACTAAGCGATGAAGAGGCACATGGCCTGGTGCCAAATGCTACCTGGAAACAGGAGGTACTCAATGAAGATTGGTACCCTGGTGATACCCTCAACTTCTCGGTGGGGCAAGGGGCAATTCAAGCAACACCGCTCCAGGTAGCTGTCATGTTTGCTGCGATCGCGAACGGTGGTAATCGGATTACCCCTCATTTGCAAAAAGGCTCAGATGCCTTAACCCGTCGCCAGCCAGTAAACCTTAGCCCTACCACTCTAGAGGAACTGCAACAAGGGCTGAGAGCAGTCGTCACCCGTGGCACCGGCAAAGTATTAAACATTCCTTCACTCCCCCCCGTGGCAGGCAAAAGCGGCACTGCCGAAGACCCACCGCGCCAGTCTCACACATGGTTTGGTGCTTACGCTCCGGCAGAGAAACCTGAAATTGTTGTCGTTGCTTTTGCTGAAAATTCAGGCGGCGGTGGCGGCTCTATTGCAGGTCCAATAGTTCGTCAAGTCCTAGAAGCTTACTTTAAGCGTGAGGAGACAGCAAAAGCTCAATAGTTTGTTGGGTGCACCTTTCCAGGTTAGTACGGTGGGGTCAGCTCGCTATGCTAATTTATCCCAGAGTTTGTGTTTTAATATTTCTGTTGGTGCAGGACAAGTAGATAACCGAGTATCAATGTAGTGCTACTGATCAATTGGCTTTCGAGACTTACCAACTGTTGTGGGCTTTGGTCATCGCCTGCACAATAACAATAGCTAATCCCGATCTTTTGCCGCCCGTTTTGCGTGAGTGGTTGCCATTTCTAACGTAAACAAGCTCCCTTGCCCTACTAGACTTTCGACGTTGAGATGGGCTTGATGCTTTTGGGCAATTGCCTGGGCGATCGCCAACCCCAATCCTGTTCCTCCTGTTTTGCGAGAGCGATCGCCATCTACTCGATAAAAGCGATCAAAGATTTTGCTTTGTTCAGTCAGCGGAATCCCAACCCCTGTATCTTTCACAGTAATGATGGCAGCGCGATCGCGAACGGTGAGACTCGCGCTCACCTGTCCTCCACTGGGTGTGTATTGAATGGCATTGGCAATCAAATTCGACACTAAGCGGTAGAGTTGCGATTCATCGCCCAGGACATAAACCTCAAAATTGGGAAGTTGGCTGGTTAGATGAATATCTGATGCTGTTGCAAGCTCTAAAAACTCTTCAGTTAAATCGTTGATGAGATCATTTAAGCAGCAGGGTTGAAAGGGCTTTGGCGATGAATTTTGCTCAAGACTAGTTAGAAAAAGTAAATCTGTGATCAAATAGCTCAATCGCCGCCCTTGTCGCTCAACGGTGTACAGCATCGTTTGGGTATTGTGTTGATTGGATTGGGGAACTCGCAAGATGGCTTCTACGGTTGCCAGTAAGCTGGCTAAGGGCGATCGCAACTCATGGGCTGCATTGGCGGTAAACTGCTGCTGTTGCTGGTAGGACTGATAAATGGGCTGCATCGCCAACCCGGAGAGCCACCAACTTGAAACAGCTACCAAACCCAGTGCAATCGGAAATCCGATGATGAATGTCCATTGAATGCGCCTGGTTTCAGCGTCGAAAGATGCCAAAGTACGTCCAATTTGCAGATAGCCCCAGGATGGATGGTTAGTTGTTTGAGTTGCCTGATGTTTTGCATCGGCACTATGTAAAACTGTTGTAAATTGACGATAGCGCGTACCATCAGCAGTATGAATGGTTTGCCAAGAAGCAGAATTCAATGAGTTAGAAATTTGAGTCGGGTGGTTAGCCGAGAAAGCAAGCAGCTTTCCGTGGTAATCAAACAAGCGAATGTAATATATGTTGCGATCGCTAATACCGGTTGTATGTCGTTGAATTAACGTAGGGCTAACAGCACACAGTTGATCAGCCAGACATAAATCAGGAAAAATGCGCTGTAAAGTAATTGCCGGATCGCCCGACGCAGGTAACATTGGCTCTAAGCTGTCGTGCAGGGTTCCAGCAATAGACTCAATTTCTCGTTCTAAAGCTGCCCAGTTAGACTGAACAATTGCCCGATAAATCCCAACTCCAGATAGGCTTAAAATTATCCCCATCACAAGCACGTACCAGAGTGCCAAACGGGTACGGCTGCGACGAAAAAGCTGGTGACTGTTCATAGCAGTTGTTCACAAGGCTGTGTTGAATCGATAACCCTGAGCCGGAATAGTTTCGATCGGGCATTCGCAACCATAGCTGGCTAACTTGCGTCGCAACAGGCGCATTTGTGCTGCAACTACATTGCTGACCGGTTCCTCTTCTAAATCCCAGAGTTGATGCCGAATTTTGCTACCTGAAATGATGCGATTGGGATTTTGCATGAGATAGGCAAGAATCTGAAATTCCTTCACAGTTAACGGAATCGCTTGAGGCGGCTGAGCGCGTTCGCTGCACAGGACATTGTTGGCATAATCTAGCGTGAATGCCCCAAGTGTGAGGTTTTGGGGCTGGAGTTGGGGCGATCGACGCTGAAGTGCCCGCAGCCGCGCCAGCAGTTCTTCCATCACAAATGGTTTGACCAAGTAATCATCGGCTCCAGCATCCAGTCCGGCAATTCGGTTTTCAGGTTGACCCAGAGCAGTCAGCATTAGTACAGGTAGGGGATTTTTGTGCAACCTAAGACGCTGACATAATTCCAGTCCTGATAATCCGGGAATTAGCCAATCGACGATCGCCACCGTGTAATCGGTCCACTGGCTTTCCAGACAGTGACATGCCTCAGCACCATCAGCTACCCAGTCCACCACATATTTTTCGCTGATCAAAACTTGCTTAATCGCCAGTCCCAGATCCGCTTCATCTTCTACCAGTAAAATCCGCATGGCTCCAGGAAATCAACCACAAGATTGATTCTACAGAAACCGCGGCCATTTCACCTGGTTTTCATCTGCTTTTTGGCAAGCTATGGAAGATCTTTCTAGCCCTAGAGCGAGTGAACCATGCGTTATCCCCAGAGACCCTTTTTAGAGGCTGTCCTAGTCACTATACTTTTGCTATCTGTGCCAAAAGCCGCTGTTGCTCATGTCGGTCATGGCGATGAGTTTCAGGCCACAGGCGGAATTGAACGGGTGCAGGTAAATGCCGAAACCGATCAGATGTTGGGCATTGTTGCCACCCCGATCGAGCCAGCTGCCGACGGTAGCTCAGCGATTATGGTTCCCGCTACCGCAGTGGTGGATGCAGACGGTAAGCAGTTGGTTTTTGTGCAATACAACGATTTTTATGAGCCAGTTGAAGTGACAACGGGTGCAGCCCAAGGCGAACTGATTGAGATCACTCAAGGATTGTCAGTCGGGGAAAATCTTGTCACTCAGGGCAGCCTGTCACTCTATGCCGAATCTCGCAAAACTCAAGCCGCGCCCAGCCCAGATGCGATCGCTTCTCCTCAAACTTCTCCTCAAGCTGCTGATCACGCTCAGGCAGATGCCGCTGGCATCGCTCACAGCCATGATGCTGCTGGCAACATGACCGAACAGCCGGGTGATGCGGCGGGTGATGTGGCTCAGCGCTCCGGCGGATTTCCGATCGGCTGGCTGGCTGCCCTTGGCGGAGGAGCCGCGCTGTTGGTGGGCGCGATCGCCGTGCTGGGTGGTGGGCGCAAAAAGAAGAGCGCCTTTTCCGACAAGAAAGGGGGTTACTAATTTAAGATGTTCAACTCAATTTTGAATCAGACGCTCAAGAACTCGATCGCCCAGCGATGGTTTATTGTAATCTGTGCAATTTTAGTGACCCTGTGGGGTGTGGTAAGCGTTACCCAGATGCCGCTGGACGTGTTTCCCGAATTTGCACCTCCTCAAGTTGATATCCATACTGAAGCGACTGGACTTGCGCCAGAGGAAGTGGAATCACAAATTACCGTGCCCATTGAAAGCGCAGTGAATGGCTTGCCGGGAGTAACCACTGTCAGATCGTCCTCTAAGGTGGGATTGTCAATGGTTCAAGTGGTGTTTGACCAGGATGCCGATATTTACAAAGCTCGGCAATCAGTAACGGAACGGCTCCAGCAAGTCACCAATCAGCTTCCTGAAGGGGTGCATCCTCCCGAAATTTCGCCTTTGGCATCTCCGCTGGGCACCATTTTGATGTATGCCTTTACGGTCAATGGGCAGGGGCAAACCTCGCTGATGGAACTGCGTCGTTTAGTAGAAGTCACTCTCAGCAACCAAATTTTGTCCGTACCAGGTGTTACTGATGTCACGATCTACGGTGGGGATGAGCGTCAGGAACAAGTACTGGTTGATCCCGCAAAACTGCGATTGCTCAACGTGTCTCTCACCGAAGTCACGGATGCTGCCAGAGGCGCAAATTCTAATGCCCCTGGTGGATTCCTGATTGGTGGGGGTCAAGAGCTATTGGTGCGCGGGATTGGGCAGGTGAGATCCATTGAAGATTTGCAAGAATCCGTCGTGAAAGTTCAGGACGGCAAGCCAGTTCTTCTTAAAGATGTGGCAGAAGTCACAACCGGAGCCGCATTGAAGCGCGGTGATGGCAGCTTTGACGGGCAGCCTGCGGTAGTGATGATGATTAACAAACAGCCTGATGTTGATACGCCTACCGTCACCAAAGCAGTGGAAGCAGTGATGCGATCGTTGCAGCCGACCTTTCCTCCTGATGTTCAGGTTGCACGGACGTTCCGCCAGTCAAATTTTATTGATTCTGCCATCAGCAATGTCAGCGTTTCTCTAATAGAAGGCATCGTTATCGTTTCCGTGATTATGCTGCTGTTCTTGATGAACTGGCGGACGGCAGTGATTACCCTGAGCGCAATTCCACTGTCTTTGTTGATTGGGTTGATGTTTATGAAAGCGTTTGGCTTGGGCATCAACACAATGACACTAGGCGGGTTAGTCGTTGCCATCGGCTCAGTCGTCGATGACTCGATCGTGGATATGGAAAACTGCTATCGCGGACTTCGCACCAATCAGGCACAGGGTAACCCCAAGCACCCCTTTCAAGTGGTCTACGACACCTCTGTGGAAGTACGGCTGGCGGTAATTTTTTCCACGGTGATTATCGTCGTGGTGTTTGCACCGATCTTTAGTTTGACGGGTGTGGAGGGACGGATTTTTGCGCCGATGGGTTTGGCTTATTTGCTCTCGATCGCAGCTTCTACCCTGGTCGCCATGACCCTTTCCCCTGCCCTCTGTGCCATTCTGCTAGCCAATCAAACTCTGCCCCAAGAAGGCACATTTATTTCACGCTGGGCAGAACGGCTGTATCGTCCTCTGCTCAACCTGTCGCTTCGATCGCCCCAAATTATTTTGGGCTTGGCGCTGGCTGCACTGGTCGCTGCTTTTGCGATCGTTCCTTCCTTAGGGCGAGTGTTCTTGCCAGAATTCCAGGAAAAATCATTGGTCAACTCAATGGTGCTGTTCCCCGGTGTTTCGCTGGACATGACGAATCGGGCAGGGGTAGCGCTCTCCAACTCACTCAAAGATAATCCGCTGTATGAGTGGGTGCAGGTGCGAGCAGGGCGCACGCCGGGTGATGCAGATGGGGCAGGGGTCAACATGGCACACGTTGACGTAGAACTTAGCGATCTGGCGCTGAAAGACCGGGAAGCCAGTGTGAAACAACTGCGTGAAGCGTTCCTCAAATTACCTGGTGTTGCACCTAATATTGGCGGGTTTATCTCCCACCGCATGGATGAAGTGCTGTCTGGGGTGAGAAGCGCGATCGCTGTAAAAATCTTCGGACCTGACCTGACTGAACTGCGGCGGATTGGCGAACAGGTGCGCGATGTCATCCAGCCCATTGCTGGGGTTGTAGATTTGCAGCTTGAACCCCAATTGCCGATTCGCCAGGTGCAAATTCAATACGATCGGGCTGCTGCTGCAACTTACGGATTGAGTATGGAGCAGTTGTCAGAGATCGTGGAAACGGCTCTGAACGGTCGTGTCGTGTCGCAGGTGGCAGAGAACCAGCAGCTTATTGATATTTCCATCTCGCTGACAGAGCAGGCTCGCAATAGTCTAGACGCGATTCGCGCCATTCCCATCAGCACGCCTACCGGAGAAACCATTCCACTGGGTAATGTTGCTAGCGTTGAGTACGGCATGGGAGCCAATGTAGTAAATCGGGAAGACGTTTCACGCCTCATTGTCGTTTCCGCCAATGTTGCAGAACGTGATTTGGGTAGTGTAGTAGGCGATATTCAAACTCAGCTTCGGCAAAAGGTGCAGTTGCCCAATGGCTACTTTATCCAGTACGGCGGGCAATTCGAGGCGGAGCAAAATGCTACCAATAACCTGCTGATTTTTAGCATTTTGGCGATCATCGTTATTGCAGTGCTAATGTTCTTCTCAGTGAAGTCCTTGCCTGCCACGATCGCCATCATGATCAACCTACCGTTAGCGCTGGTGGGTGGCATTGTTTCCATTGCTTTGACTGGCGGCGTAATTTCGATCGCGTCTTTGATCGGATTCATTACCCTATTTGGTGTTGCCGTCCGCAACGGTTTGTTGTTGGTAGACAACTACAACAACAAGTTTGCTCAAGGGATGCACCTCAAAGATGTCATTGTCAACGGTTCTCTGGAGCGAGTAAACGCCATTCTAATGACTGCTCTCACTTCCGCCCTGGGGATGCTGCCGTTGGCAATCGCCAGTGGAGCCGGAAACGAGATTCTGCAACCCTTAGCGATCGTAGTTTTAGGTGGTTTGTTTACCTCCACGGCACTGACTTTGTTAGTCATTCCTGCTGTCTACGCAAAGTTTGGCAAACGCTTGATGCCCAAGCAAAAATCAGCCGCAGTTGAGACGGGTTTTCCGGTGACTGCGGAGCCACAACCATCGACCAGTTCAGTGTTGTAGGGATTCTGGGGTCTGACTAGGGGCGCGATTCGTTTTACTGATATGGGGAGCGATCGCTCCCCAACATTCTATACGAACTTAGAACCTATCCGAAAACCTCTTAAAACCCTTGATATTTCGTGGTCAAAATGGGGTTTTCGGATAGGTTCTTAAAACAGCAGTTTGATGGCTTTTAGCTTTTCCGGATTGACCACTGCAAAAATTGATCGAATCCGATCACCCGCAAACTCAAAACTGAACGTACTATGAGGCTTTTCATCCACCATGTTGATCACTCCAAGTTGATGATTGACTGCTATAACTTGCGAAACTAGCGTCGGCGTTAATCGGCTGCATCGAATCGCCACCAAAAATCGAGCTACCTTTATGCAGCCATGTAGTGGTTTTTGGGCTGCGACAACCTTGCCTCCTCCGTCTGACCAAAAGGTTATATCTTCTGCCATCAGCGCAATGAGTGCCTGCAAATCACCTTGATTCCAACAGTCTAGAAATTTCTCAACCAAGATGTCTTTGTCATGATTGGCAGCGTTCACAAAGTGGCTCTGAAAGAGCATCGTGGGTCTGCGTAGGATAAGATGCCGACGGGCACGACGCACAATCTGACGACAATTTGGAGTACTTTTACCTACAGTTTTGGCGATTTCATCGTAGTCATAATCAAAAACTTCGCGCAACAGAAAAATGGCTCTTTCTGTTGGGGATAGGCATTCCAGTAACATGAGAAATGCAAATGAAAGGGATTCTGCCAATTCAGCATCATCTTTGATATCTGGTGACTCCGCTATTAGTGGTTCTGGCAACCATGTGCCTATGTACTGTTCTCGTTTCACACGCACCGATCGCAAATGGTCGATACACAAACGAGTGACGGTACTGGAGAGAAAGGCTTTCGGAGCCTGTACGACGCTCTCAGTATTTTGCCAGCGTATCCAAGCTTCTTGCACAATGTCTTCAGCATCGCTAACGCTGCCCAGCATTCTGTAGGCAATTGCAAACAGAAGCGATCGATACTGGTTAAACAGGTCTAATCGGTTCATAAGTTACCAAGTTGCCGCAATTGTCTTCAGCTTTGTTCGCGCCTGTTCAACTTCCTGGTGTCGAGTTTCATCAGGCATAAACTGATTTGGCACAGCAATGGTTGTAATGTCTTCAATGCCAATAAAACCCAAAATCGATCGCAGGTAGGTTTCGCAAAAATTCATGCTCCCCATTGGTGTACCGGGCGCAAAATTTCCGGCACTCGGAGCAATCACCAATGCCTTTTTGTCAGTTGCAAGTCCTTCAAAAATAAAGCTAGCTGGATCAAACGTGAAGGTGCGATTCACTCGAACGATATTATCCACATATGCCTTGAAGGTTGATGGCACACCGAAGTTATACATAGGCACACCAAGTAATAGGCGATCTGCCCATAGCAATTCTTCAATCAGTTGCTCGGATTCAATCAGTGCCGTTTCCATCTCTGGAGTACGGCTGTCTGGCGGAATGTAGTTTGCAGTTGTCCACAGTTCTGTCGGATGAGCCGGAGGATTCATTCCAACATCTCGCTGTTTATGTCGTCCATTGGGATGGAAGTTCTTCCATATCTGAATAAATTCTTGACTGAGTGTGCGAGAAACTGATTGTTCTAACCGTACACTAGATTGAACTTCAAGTAGTTTCATAAACATTTCGGTAAGCTCGAAGATTTAGCCTTTATATTTTTGATAAAGTTGTTCAAACTGCATCAGATTAAGTTCAGAATCAAATGACTTGTCTGTGATAGCTGCTGCATCCGTTGAATATCCTCGACTTACTGAAATAGGTTGAACCGCTTGCTGAAAAATTGCGGTCAGAAATGTGATTAGTTCGCTCAATCGGCTAAATTGTGGCTGTGTTGATAAAAATGATTCAGTTACTCTCATCGGCGGTAGGTTTGTCCCGTCGGCACAATAGATAATGGGTTCGTCTGTGTCTAAGCGCATCATGCAGTAGATTGTCTTTTCGCCATCAGTCAAGAGAGAAAAAGGCAGTAAATCGATCAGACATCTACCCAGTTTTAGATGGCGATTTCCTGCTAAGGCATAATTCAACGGCAAGAATTTGGCAACAATGAGGCGATTTCCGAGTTGTAAATGGACTTCGTTCTCTCGACCGGATAACTCCCCATGCCATTTCCCTTTGAGCCTGAGTAATTTCTCTGCCAAATTTAACTTCCCAGGTTTGCCAGACAGTCTATTGTGCCATTGGTACAGGTCAAAAGCGTCCTGTGGTAAGCTCCATGAGAATGAAGCAATTTGCACCTCAATCTCAGCATGGGTTAATCCATGCTGTAGGCGGCTAGAAACTGTAGGGGCATTTGGGATTAGCACAGTGTCAAAACGGGTGAGGGTTTCAAGTGCTTCAGTCATGGCGATTGCTCACAGCTAACTTACTTAATTAAGACGAGGAAAGCACTTTGTTTGTGACATCCCCTCAAAGACTCATCATCGTGACTCCATTTGGCAGAGAAAAATGCAGAGCTAATCCTTCTTCACACCCACCTACACGGCAACTATTCCCCTAGTAACGGGTTGAAGCAATCAAAAAGCGATCGCGTTACCTCCTCGAAGTTAACGCGATCGCTTCTATTACACTCAAACGCTGCTAGATATGCGCGATCAATTGAGTTGACGCATAAATGCTCCTTGCTTGTGGCGATGCTGAATGCCTAACCCCAACAAAAATCCCAGGATCACAAGTCCAATCATGTAAGTTAGGGATATCAGTCGGACAGATAACGGGGGCGCAACACCTTGAACTGAAAGCGTTTGTGCGACTTGGAAAGGCTGAAACTGTCGAGTTGAAGTTGCTTGGGGTGCAACTTCAACTTCAATTTTGTGCGGCGCACCATCAAAGAATTGCTGTTGCCATGTGAGGTTTCCGGTGCTGTCTGGAATCCCCTCATAAGCAAACGCCACCCAATTATTTTCTAATTGTGTAGCGGCTACTTTCAAGCTTACATTCGATACTGGCTGTTTAGTGTTGGCATCCATCACGCTGACGTTTAGGGTGGCAGGTTGCCCCACTGTGGCACTTAGATCCCCAGATAGCTGCATCTCTAGTCCCTGTGATTGCATCTGGGCGGGTGTCTCCAGGGGGGGTACGTCTTCCGTTGGGTGAGACATTGCCATTGCCAGATGAGATTGCGCCAGTTCAGCATTGATGTTGACGAAGAGGAGGGTGGCGATCGCCACTACAATTGCGCCACTTAACAATAGCTGCACTCGTTGTGGGGACACTTCTCCCGGTTGAATGGGCTGTTTGCCGCCAATTACCCATCCACCGACAAGTCCAACGGTCAACAGTATGACTGCTAGAATCGCAAAGTTTTGAAGTTTTACCCCATTTTCTGCCACTGATAGAGTCAGGGTTTGCTGAAATGGCACAAAGGCTGCGGGCGCGATCGGTTTGACATTAACCAATAATCGATACGTTCCCCGCACTGGCAGCATTTGTTGAAACTGCAACTCACCTTTAGGTGCTAGAGCCTCCATGTCAAGCAATGTGGTGCCTTCCACGATTGGAAAATCCGTTGGTAGCCAAGGATTTCGCGGCGGGGTCAAAATTTGCAGGTGTATCTGGGCATCCTCAACCGGAAGACCTGCGGAGTCCATTGCTTGTAGCATCACCTGCACAGGAGATTGAAGATTTGTTGCTTCTGCTTCAAAGGGCCGTATCTGGCTAACGGCTGGAGTAGTAGTTAATTGTACAGAAGGCTGAGGTTGAGATAATCCAATCCAACCACTAAAAACAATTGCCATCAGGAAAATTGCGCTGATGAGCACGGAACGCTTGAGTCTTGACATAGAGTTTTATCTTGAACGTTTACAACACGAACTAGCTGAACCCAATCCTTAATGACAGCTCACCAGCGCCGTATGGTGACGGAGCGAATGAACCCGATCGTGAACGGCTGGATAGGTCGTGAAGTAAACAGTCCAGAGAATGAGTCCACAAAGCGAGACGTAAAGTGCTGATTGTACAGGCACTGAAAGCGTCCAGCGAGTGACTTGTTGCTGAATGGAACTAGGAGATTGAGCCGTCATCTTGTACCTCGCAGATGAGATTGGAACATGCACGATCGGCGGGCATTCTGGCTAAGAGTTTTAAGTAAGGTACTCTTTCACAGTTGCGGGACAGCGTTGGACTTACACCTAACTTTCCCCGTTACCTCTGATGGCTGCTCCCCATCAGAACCGATTACCCAAGAACTATACAGCCGTTTGTAAAAGAGCAGTAAATTTTTTGTAAAAAGGTTTACATTTATTGTAAAAATTTGTAACAAACCGTACAGATGACTGAATTGTTGGCCTCAATAATTTGGCTGCTACAAACCTTCCTAAACTGACTACACTTGAATCTTTAATCCACTTTTAGATTCACTATGATCGAAGCTAGAGTTCGTGAGCAGTATGACCAGTTGGCAACCCAATATGACCAACGGTGGAGCCGGTATGTGTCCAATACGCTGTCGTTTCTTAAAAATTGGGCGCAGATTAGTCCAACAGATATCGTACTTGATGTTGCTTGTGGAACGGGGGAGTTTGAGCGGTTGATCTTGAGTGAGAACCCAGAGCAGCAGATGGTAGGGATAGATATCTCTGACAAAATGCTGGCGATCGCTCAAAAAAAACTACAAGCCTACCCCAACACTGCTTTTTCCCTTGCGTCTGTGACTAATTTGCCCTTGGCTGATCAAAGTTTTGATGTTGTTATTTCTGCCAGTTCCTTCCACTACTTTGATGATCCAGGTGCGGCGCTCGCAGAAATGAAACGAGTGCTTAAGCCTAATGGTAAGGTGATCATTCTCGACTGGTGTAAGGATTATTTGTTTTGTCGGCTCTGTGATTTTCTCTTAAAGATTCTCGATCCTGCTCATAAGCAATGTTATACCCAAGCGGAGTTTCACCATCTTCTGACCGCCCCAGGGTTTAGCATTCAATGCGCGACCAAAGTTCGTTTTGGCTTAGTCTGGGGGCTGATGGTAGCAACTGCTACGTTAGATAGATTGGACGGAAATGAGAAGTTCGTGTAGATGATTTCGAGAAACTGTTTAGGCTTAAAAAGCTGTATTTTGGTAGCTCTTCTTGAAAGATTCACTCAACGATTTTGGTGATGTGGATTGGGTGTAGATTGTGTTTCCAAATTAGAATAGCCACGCAATTGATCGTATCTTGCAACTTGTTCTGGTGAAAGCAGATGCTTTATTTTGAAATGAGGTTGAAGATGGATTGCTCGATACGCACCGTATAGCAGCGCTAATTCTTGCGTTTGCGCTTCAATCTCAGCTTCGGTAATTGTACCGGATGCGAATGCATTGCTAAATTCTTCTTCCCGTTCCACGATCGCCTGTCCAACCCGCTCAGCCTCTTCATTCATTTGTTGAAATATTGCCTCAATGCGCTGAATTTGCTCAGGAGACAACGCAAGTTCCTGGCGTAAATCGAGAACGTGTCTGGGCCCCGGATAGCTGTTTAACTCTGCGGTCATTGCATATCCAGCGCCTCTACCGTTGAGCAAATCGTCAACGGCTTGAGCCGTTAGACCTCGCACGGGGCTATCTAGCTCTGAAACGTAAGGGGATTGCTGCTGCGCTAAAGTGTTTGGTTCAGCCTTGAAGAGATTGAAGCTCGACACAATACCCAGACTTAAAAGTGTTGCGATCGCCCAATTTGTTTTCATTCCCAATGTCTGCTAATGCAACGTCCGTTCATTCTTGACAATAGACGGACGCTTCCCATCGGACTATGATTAGAATCATATTTATTGAACTTCTACGAGTTGAATGAATCGTCGTTTGCGTGCAATGATTCCCTCTTTTTCAAGCTGTGACAGCGTTCGATAGAACACTTCGTGCGTCAATCCAATATCACTGGCAATGTCTTTAAGGGCACGGTCAAAGGCAATCGCGCCTTGAGAGTCAGCGCATAATGATAGGCAAGCTAAGACTCGATCACGGGCAGAGCGGATATTGCACAGTTCCAACCGCGTTCGCAATGATTGAACGTGATGGGTAAGTAAAGCCATAAAATGAAGGGCTGATTCTGGATGATGGCGCAGTGCATCGATCAGCGATGATTTAGGGTAGATCACAACTTGGGATGGCGAATCAGCGATCGCATCACAATGATAGACCTCTGAAAACAAAGCCGCTTCTGCAAAGGTTTCTCCGGCTCTAGCAATATGCAATCCTAATACGCTGCCATCTTGCAGATAGCGAACCAGCCGGATTCGCCCCGTTTTTATAGCAAAAAGAGCGATCGCTGGATCTCCCTTGTGAAATAGCATTTGTCCAGTGTTGACCTGCTGTGTGTACTCAAGATCTTTTAGAAAAGAGAATTCAGCGAACTGGGCAAAGGTGAGGTCAATCATTGCTAGCCTCTGGGTGCATACATGATCACCATGACACCCACCAGGGCGATCGCGGCTCCTAGCCAATCCAGGCGATCGGGCAAAACGTGGTCTACCTGCCATCCCCAGAGAATTGAGAGGGTGATAAAAATGCCACCGTAGGCGGCGTAGACTCGTCCAAAGTTAGCAGGTTGCAGGGTTGCGACAAATCCATACGCAGCCAGAAGAATTGACCCACCTAACGCAAACCAAATACTTTTGCCCTCGCGCACCCAGAGCCAGACTAAATAGCCGCCTCCAATTTCACACAAACCAGCCAGCACAAAGATCAGCAGTGAAAGAATTTTTGTCATAACAAGTCTCGATCTAACGGCTAATCTGCCACAAAACTCAGTTTTCTATTGATACATGAGAACAAAATAGACCGTCACAAACCGTAACGCTTCATAAATTAGCGTTGAGATTTTTGTTAGCTTAGAAATAACGTATCCCCCCTGGGGGGATACGCTTAGAGTACTTCAATTTAGGATCATGCAATCCTTCCAACTGTTTCGCAGCCTTCGCAACCCAGTTTTTGCCCGTTTATATGCCGCGCAAACAACCAATTTGCTGGGTGATGCGCTCACTTGGTTAGGTCTGGCGCTGCTTGCGTTTGAATTAGCCGGGAAAGATTCAGCCGTTGTGCTGTCAGTAGCCTTGACCTTACGAGTGACCGCGTTTGTTATACTGTCGCCGTTTGCAGGGGTACTTGCCGATCGCCTCGATCGCAAAACCATTCTCGTAACGACGCACTTAGCACGAATGGGCATTGTCAGTTTGCTGCCCTTTGTGAATGCTATCTGGCAGATCTATGTACTTGTCTTTGCCCTGAACGTCTTTTATGCATTCTTTACGCCGACCTATCAAGCCACCATTCCGCTAGTGACAGGGCAAGAAGACTATCCGCAGGCGATCGCCCTTTCCAGTGCAACCTTTCAACTATTAGGCGTTCTCGGTCCCGGCATTGCAGGCGCGATCGCGGCTTTTGTTGGGGCAAGGCAAGTCTTTTTTCTAGATGCCTTCACATTTTTAATTGCAGCTATTTTAATCGTCACTCTGCCCGGTCAACTGCGGGTTGAACAAACACCCGATCAAACCCGTTCATCGGGTCGAACGTGGCGTGATATCTGGGCAGGTACGACTCGCCTGTTTGCTGATAGCTATCTTCGATATGCCCTGGCAATGCAGTTCGTCGCTTCTGTTACAGGAGCACAAGTTCTCGTCAATACTGTGGGTTATGTTCAAGGCACCCTCAAATTGAGTGGCGTTCAATATGGTTGGGTGATGGGTGCGTTTGGCATCGGGGCAACCCTGGCGGCGGTTGCCGTTGGGTCGCTCGGTCAGCGTTGGGCACGGACAACTCTGATTATGCTGGGAGCAATCCTGATTACGATCGCGCTGTTGCCTGCTAGCTACGTTGGACTCATCCTGTTGATGCTGCTGTGGTTAGTGGCAGGGGCAGGACAAACATTGGTTAACGTGCCTGTTCAGACGTTGATCGCCGATCGAACCCCAACTGAGTTTCAGGGACGGGTTTACGGTGCCCATTTTGCCTGGAGCCATCTTTGGTGGGTATTTGCCTACCCACTGGCAGGATGGTTGGGAAGCAATCAAAAAGAGTTGCCGTTTCTCTACGGGAGTTTAATAGGTTTCGTTTTGCTTGCGATCGTTCAACTCCTTCTTTCACCTAAAGAACAAGAGCATGTCCATGAGAGCTATTGGCATGAGCATGAACATCATCACGACGAACATCATCAACACAAGCATCATCCCGGCATCTTAGTGGCAGAGTCTCATTTGCACCCTCACCAGCACAGAGTAATTCGTCATGCCCATGCCTACTCTGATTCACACTGTCACCATGAATATGGTTAGTCAAAAGGTCAACGGAATATGCTCGAAGCGTTCTGAACTTAGGCAGGATGAGCGATCACTCATGCAATTTACTCAAAAACTTTAGGGTTTAACCACCCCACATTGTTCGATTTGTGGAATTATGAAAGAAATATGAAAATAAAACGATATGGATCTGAGTTTCAATCGACGATCGCTCATCGGCAGTGGCGTTTTGGGTGCTGGGGCATTACTGAGTAAGCTTCTGCCCAATAGTGTCTTTGCCCAAACTCCCACTTCTGTGGACACTAGCCTACCTTCAGAGCATTCTGTGCCCGTGCATGGAGGCAGCATGACGATGGGAGATGTAGACAATGCCCGCAACGGATTTGATCCGCAAGCGATCTTGACAGATTGGAATGCAGGAAAAGTCTCACCATTGCCCGATGGCAAGACGCTGCGGGAGTTTGAAATCTCAATCGCAGAACGAGACGTTGAGATTGCCCCTGGAGTTGTTTATCCTGCCTGGACTTATAATGGGCGCGTTCCGGGGCCAACTTTACGGGTGACGGAGGGCGATCGCGTCCGGATTCGCTTCAAAAATCCGGGGATTCATCCTCACACGCTCCACTTTCATGGGATTCACTCGGCTCGACAAGATGGCGTTCCCGGTACGCTCGAAGCATTTCCTGCACAGGAGGTGGTGTATGAGTTTGATGCCAAACCCTTTGGCTGTCACCTCTATCACTGTCATTCTGCCCCATTCAAACGGCACCTACACAAAGGACTCTACGGCGCGTTCATCATTGATCCTGACCCCAAACGGCACCCTGACCAGGAAGAAGTGGCTCAGTCTCGGTTGTTAGGCAGTTCAGAGAATTCCAAGTGGCAAGAACTTTTGATGGTGATGAATGCATTTGACACCAACTTTGATGAGGCGAACGAATTCTACGCCATCAATACGATTCCCCATGAGTTTATGAAACGCCCGATTCGTATTGAGCGCGATCGCCCGGTGCGAGTTTATTTGATTAACGTCACTGAATTTGACCCGATCAATTCTTTCCATCTCCACGGCAACTTCTTTGATTACTACGACCACGGCACCACGTTAACACCGACGCTACAAACGGTTGATACCGTGATGCAATGCCAAGCTCAGCGGGGAATTTTGGAATTTACATTTCAGGAACATGAACCGGGTATTTATATGTTCCATGCCCACCAATCAGAATTTTTGGAACTGGGTTGGATGAGTGCATTTGAGGTAGTGGCATGAAGAAAACAACGTGGCTTTGGATCGTTTTGCCGCTAGTAGCACTGGCTGGGGCGATCGCCATTTTTCTTAATAGCAATCCTCTAGCTCTATTAGGAGTCTCTACCCCACCCGTCGAAAACTTAATCATCGAACGCACTATCCTCAACGACAAGGGCATTTCGCTTTTGGTCAGAGCAGAGGGTTCAGAGCCGATGCAGATTGCCCAAGTTCAGGTGGATGGTGCGTATTGGCAATTCAAACAAGATCCACCTGGAGCATTACCTCGCTTAGAAGCAGCCTGGATTAATGTCCCGTATCCCTGGGTGCAGGATGAAACCCACCATATTGCCTTTATCACCAATACTGGAGCTGGGTTTGAGCATGAAATTACAGTTGCGGTGCCAACGCCAGGGTTTTCTCTGACTCGTTTGCTCGCCTATGGCTTGCTAGGTTTATATGTGGGCGTACTGCCTGTGGCATTGGGGATGCTCTTCTACCCATCCTTGAAAACACTTGGTGGACAAGGGATGAAATTTATTTTGGCGCTGACGCTTGGGATGTTGGCGTTTCTCTTGATCGACACACTTGAGGAAGGATTAGAACTGGCTGGCACTGCTGCGACTGCTTTCTCTGGAAATGCTTTAGTTTGGTTGGCAATGGTTGCTTCATTCTTGACTATCTTTACGCTGGGTAGACGAGGTGGTAAATCTCCTGAAGGACACACCTTAGCAACGTATCTAGCATTCAGCATTGGGTTACATAACCTGGGAGAGGGATTGGCGATCGGCAGTGCTTTTGCTGTTGGAGAAGCGGCTTTGGGTTCGCTCTTAGTCATTGGTTTCACACTGCACAACGTGACAGAGGGAATCGGTATTGCTGCTCCTCTAGTCGGATTTAACCCCAAATTTTCCACATTTTTTGCATTGACTGCTTTAGCAGGGCTACCTGCGGTTTTAGGCACTTGGATTGGAGCCTTTGCCTTTTCCCCTCACTGGGCAGCCCTGTTTCTGGGAATTGGAGCAGGGGCGATTTTGCAAGTGATGGTAGAGGTTGGCTCGTACCTAATGCGGACTGCCCATAAGCTGGGCGGAACCTGGCTCTCTAGAGTCAGCTTAGCTGGGTTTGGTGTTGGACTAACTGTAATGTACGCAACGGCTCTGTTGGTGAACGTTTGATCAATAGGCTTTTGAAACCCTGATAATTTCGCTGATGATAAGCGATTGCACCCAGATGGAAGCACATACCCTCTTTAGGATAAATCTTTCCAACCTTCGCGGGTTGATTGTTATGGTGGAACTGAGTAGTTGGTAACTGTTGTAACCTTGAGTGAGATGGCTTCATTCTGGATTGAAACAGAGTCTGCTTCCAGTCGGGTGCACTGGTCACAAATAGTTCCCCATCAATAATTTCGTAGCGATTGACGCGATCGCCCTCAAAAATTGCCAGATCAGGAAGCGTCCAACAGACTGAATTGGTGGTCGCGGACTGTATAGAACCGCCTCGCCATTCGTCGAACATATTTCATCCAGCCTAGTTGTAGCCAGATGGACACCGGATAAATCGCCATTAGATATAGGTAGCTTGAGCGATCGCCTTGTTAGGGTGACATCTACAGCAACCTTAACTTGTGTTCCAGGGCTGCCTATGGCTACCAAAACACCCACCCGACCCAAGCAGCGACAGAGTACCCAGAAGCGATCCTGGCAAAACCTGACCGATCGCCGCAAACTCCGCCATCTTGAAAACACCCTGGATAAAGCCATCACTAAGGCGCTCCAGGAAGGAGGAATTGAGTCTCATGAGGACTTCAAGGCTTCTGTTGAGTCATTTAGTGAGCGATCGGGCAAGGCTCCCATTACCGTTGAACTTTGTGAAGGTGGTGGCAGTGATGATGAAATTCGGGGCTACCGCTTCTACCTCACCAGCGATCCCAATCAAAGAACTAGCGGCAAGTATTTGATCAAGAACCTGGAAGGCGTTACAGATAAGGATGAAAACTACTTTACGCCATCCAACATCGCTGAGATGTTTGGGTTTGAAGAGGCAGCATTCGGTGATTTGGATACGGACCTGGATGATGCTCTTGATCTGGACGATGACTTGGATGAAGAGCCAGACGAGGCACTGAATACCCTGTTGGATGGAGACCTTGATGATGATCTAGAGGATCTGAGGGATGAAGAGCTTGCTCCAGTTCCGACAGCTAAAAATCAAGTCAAATTATCATCGAAAGCTCAGAGCAAGACTCAATCTAAGGCGCAGACTCAAGGCAAAGCTAGTCAAGCTCATGGTCGGGACTTCCGCTACCGAGACCCGATAGAGGAGGCATCTCGTCTGAGTGCCTCGGCGGCTGTGAACGGACGCGAGACAAATGGGGTCAATGTGGCGGGGCTGGCAGGGCAACTGGCAGCTCTGGGCATTGTGGTTGGACAGGGGCTGTTAGAAAACCTGGCAGCTCAGGATGACGAAGAACGGATCGAACGAATTGTTCGAGAACTTCAGCGGCAGAATGAGCAGGTTGATCATCTAACCAGCCGTTTGCAAGAGGCAACAACCGGGCGCTCAACGGTAACGCCATCGGCGGAACCAGAACCAGTTGCGGGTGAAAATCCTCTAGCAGATGCGGCTGCAACGGTGGGGAATAAGGTAGACACGCTGGGTGTAAAACTAGACCCCACTTACAAAGGGCAACCCCTGGAGATTGATCGGGAAGCCAGTATTAGCGAACAGCTTGACCAGATTGAGGCATATCTGGAAGGGCTATCCAAACGGCTTGACCGCTTAGAGGTGGTGGTGAGTCGTTTGGAGAAGCAAATCGCAGAACAAACCAATTCCGCAATGGTTGAGCCAGAGGTGGATACAGAAGAAAGTCAGGTTGCGGCACCCGTACAAGCGATCGCAGAGTCCAAAGTGCTGGAACAACTGATGGCGCGACGCGCTGATCCTGAGCAAATTGCCTGTGCAGAATCATTAGTGGGGTTTGCCAGAGCTGCCAATGCAGACTTGGATGATGCCGATCGGGAGGGAATTACGATTTCCAGTAACAAAACGCTGCAACTTGAAGAGCAAGGGAATCAAGTAGCGATCGCCCTTAACAACAATCAGGGTAATACCCTTTTTGCAGGCAACCGCACCGATGGACAGTGGGCGATCGCAGCAGATCACCTCAGTTCTGATGAGAAAGCTACCATTGCTAAACTTCCCCAGTCCAAGCAGGAATACGCCACCAAAGCCAGTGCCCAGGCATTGATTGCCACCTTCCAGGAACGCTTATCGGATCGATTCAATGGGGAGGCTGAACCTGTATTCACCTGGACAGATCAAGGTAAAGCCAAGTATGAATTTGAGGTTGTGACGTTACCGAACGGGACTCAGTTGCTACAAGGATTTGACCCGAACCACAAGGATGAACAGGTTTTTGATGCCATGTTGGTGCCTGGTCAGTCACCAGACATCTTGCATTGCAGTATTCCAATACGAGAGATGGAGTCAGCCATCAATGAACAGATACCTGAACAACCAGATGAAAAGCATCTGAATCGCCGTTCTGGTAAAGCGTCTGCCAAACCGAATCGCGAAGAATTGCAAGTTTAATTAACAAGCTGGATCAGCATTGATGGAGAACCGATGATGCAAAACATTAAAACTCCCGTTACTAAGTCTCACTTAACTCAACTACGTCGTCGCTCTACTCAACAGTTGGGGCATTTCAACCTTACCAAACCTGATTTATTGTTCATTGGGCTTTGTGTTGGTGTTGTTATCTATTTGTTGATCAAAGAGCCGTTGCTCATAACTATTTTGGGTTGTGCCAGTGTGGTATTCCTCAGCCTCTGGCATTTGATTGAGGCAGTACCCATTCTGGAAAAATACCTGGGTGCCAAAATTCGTTTCTGGCATATTGCCTCACTCATTATTGCGATCACGGCACTGCTCAATACCTTCGCGGCACCTGCCCAGGCTATCTTTCTCAGCGGATTAGAACAATTTTTTGTCAATCTGGCTCAACAAAGTTCACAGGCAGGTGGCGGCACTGCCACGCTGGATGCCAATGTGATCGGGCTAATTTTTAACTTGATTCGAGGGGTGTTTTTATTACTGGTTGCTGCTGCGTCACTCTTTGCTTACAACCAGGCTCAGCAAGGAAATGACTGGCGACCGATCGTAACCCAGGTAGGACTGGCATTTGCGATTGTAATTGCGATTGATGTGGTCACGTTTATCTTCGTAGGGAATGGTACAGGAACGGCTGGTGGTTGATCTGGCAACGTGAATTGCAAGCATTATGGAACGAGATTTCAATCGAGAATTCATCAAAGTCAATCGAATTTTAGGTAAGCAGGCGAGCATTGGTCCTATTCCGGCAGATCAACTCGGTCCCTGGGTTGCCATTGTTGTTCTTTGTTACGTCATCACGAATGGCTTTTTTAGCCTGGGTCTTGGCTGGTTCTTTGGAGCATCGTTCTGGTTGATTGCGAGCTGGTGGATTCTGACCGGGAATCAACCCCATCAATTTCTCGATCGCTGGCGTAATCCGCCGGGAACCGAGTGGTGTAACGGCAACAACATCTATGTTTCGCCTATCCCAGAACATAGACCAACCTGGATTCGCAAACGTTATGGTGATGCACGGGTCAACATTCGACTGAAACCAGTGCAAGTGCCCAATCAGTATGGAGGCAAAAGTACGTTTATGCCATTCCAGAATGAAGTCAATATCTGCTGTATTGCAGAAATCAAAAAAGATGATCGTGAAGTCGCAGCACTGTTGCTAGAGAAAGGTAAATCTCAGTATCAGCTTGTGTTTGGATTTCGTGTTGCTGGACTGCACGATGTACTGTACGACAGTGAGGTGAATGCGTTTGCTCATGCAATTGAAGAAGGGATGAAAGAGTTACCGATCGGTGAACGGATTACCTTCTGCACAGGTTGTTCAAGTGATGATGTAGCGCGACAAGAAGAACTGTCTACCCTGGCAGAGGAATGCCAATTAAAACCTGTTTCTGTGCTGACTCGCAATGAGCAATTACGAGTGCAGCAACTTACGCAGGGAGGGACGCGGCAGACTTGGCATCAACTTGCTTTTTGTACCTGGACGAGTGATGACGAAGCAGGTACGCAACACAAAGATTTGGTTGGCGGACTGATTGAAAGACTAAGAAAAGCGGGTTCCTGGGTGGTTGAGCAGATTACAGGAAATAAGCGGGTTTATCAAGAAGCATTTTTCAAAAAGCTTTTACTGCAAGGGTTTCAACAGGGGTTTATTCAATGGGAAGTATTGCTCAATACTAAAGTGGGGCTGGAGGTAACGCCCTGTAGCGCAGCAGATCTGTGGCAGTGGCTCTGGAGCCGATTCAATCAGGGCGTTGCGCCTCCCATTCCGCAGGTCATTACTTTAAAGGAGACAGAAACCGGACTGGAACTGACCGAAACTGTGACGACGGACAAGCACCTGTGTACCTTGCTCATTGAAGGAACTCAGGGGCGGTCTGCTTGCCCGGAGCATCGAGGTGATCACGATCGGATTTACCTGACGGGAAGAGGTAAGGTCTGCGGTGTGATGACGATGACCGATCCACCGATGGGCTGGACGAGTACCCGAGAACATTTGAAATGGGTTTGGAAAATTCTCTCTTCGAGCTATGTGCATGACACTGAAGCCTGGATTGAGATCAGTCGTGGCAATGACTTTTTTATTCAGGACAACTTGGCACGGCAGGCAAAGCAGTCCAAGGCAGCTCGCACCATTGCGGTTACGAAAGGGCAGGGGCGAGATGTAGGAGCTGAAATGAAGCAGGAAGAGTCCTTTGAGGCACAGCGCCGTCTCTATGAGGGTACGAAAGCGCTACACTGTGCGCCAGTCTTTTTGGTCTATCGCAACAGTGCTGAGGAGTTGACCCATGCCTGCAATTTGCTGGCGAACAGTTTTGAAACGGCGAAGGTGATTCGAGAGCGTCATATTGCCTGGGAAATCTGGCTCCAGGCATTACCGATTACTTGCAAGCGTCTGTTGCATGGCAACAACTTGAATGAGCGCCGATTGACCCTTGATACACATACAGTGGCGGGAATTATACCCCTGACGATGCCGAAGGATATCGATCGATGCGGTGTAGAGTTTTTAACCGGACGCGGTGGCAAGCCGATCTACATTGACTTATTTCATCATCAGATTGGACGGGCGCTGATTACTGGAACGTCAGGTTCAGGCAAGAGTGTATTGGGCTGGCGATTTGCCATGGAAGCTCTGGCAAATAACATTCCAGTGGTTGGGATGGACATTTCTTCCAGTGGTAATAGTACATTCAAAACGGCGATCGAACTCTTAGGTGATCAAGGAGCGTATTACGACATCTCCAGTGGTAGCAGCAACCTGCTGGAACCTCCTGACTTGCGCCGATTTGATAAGTTGGAGCGCGATCGCCGTATGGAGTCCTGGAAGGACTTTATTCGCCGTGCATTGAGCGCGATCGCCATGGGAAAGATCCATAATCCTCACTTAGCACAACGGGTAGATGCGTTGTTGATCAGAGCGTTGGATGTTTTTCTGCGCGACCCAGAAATCATTACTCGTTACAACCGTGCATTTGAAATGGGTTGGCGATCGCCCGAGTGGCAACAGATCCCAACCTTGCCAGACTTCATCAAGTTCTGTACCCGTGAACGGTTAAATCTCCGCTCGTTTGAGGATTTGGATCGACACTCGCTTAACCAAATTCAGAGCCAGGTGAGCGCGTTGCTGGCTTCACGCTTGGGGAAGGCGATCGCCCGTCCCAGTACTTTCTCACCTGAACCTGCGATCAAATTCTTCGCCCTCAGTGGGTTGACCAATGAACAGGATGCTTATCTGATGGCAATCAATGCCCATGCTGCCTGTATCCGCAATGCACTTTCCCATCCCCGCAGCTTGTTCATAGGGGATGAGTTATCGGTCTTGCTTCGCAGAGATGGATTTGCCCAGATTGTCGGAGAAACCTGCGCGACGGGACGTAAAGACGGTATTGCCGTGCTGTTGCTCTCTCAAGATCCAGATACCATTTGTGAGTGTTCAGCCGGTTCGCAAATCATGCAGAACATTAATTATCGGATTACCGGACGCATTACCAGCAGCGGGATTAACTCTTTTCAACGGTATCTTGGCTACCCCCCTAACATCATCAGTCAGAACGCCACGGAAGCTTTTTTGCCTCGTAGCAGTGATCTCTACTCTTGCTGGTTACTAGAACTGGGTGGTTGCTTCTGGAGGACTCGTTTCTACCCTGGTGAATTGATGCTTGCCAGCGTTGCTAACAATCAGGATGAACGCGAGGCGCGCGATCGGGTGATGGCACACTATTCTCTCACGCCCAAAGGCAGATTACTGGGTTTGAAAGCGTTTGCAGATGAATATATTCCAGCATTGCGGGAAGGCAAAGGGTTTAGTCATATCGGGCAGGGTTTACCTGTAGAGAAATCAGGGCGATCGCCCCAACAGGAGGATTATCCTAGTGATCCTGCTGAACATGATCAACGCTCACTTATTGCACGTTAAGGAGGCAAAACTTATGCGACTCAGATGGATGTCCATTCGGCTTATTACGCTGTTTCTAGTCGTAGGTGTTGGGTCTGTAAATAGTCCGGCATTTGCACGCACTCAAGATACGGGCAGGGACCCGGTTGAGGCAGCAATTCGTGATCAGGTAAATGGCAGCAATGTCTACGTATCGAATACAGGCAATCAAATCAATGATTTCTTGGGAGATGTGCAAAACTTTGTGCAAAACGATTTACTGAGTCCGGTTAACAATTTAATTCAATCGACTTTGGGTGCTTTTCAGGTTCCAGATCTATCTCAACTCTGGAGTCAAATTATGGGTGGTTCAGCCAGCCGTGATCCGGGTGCGGTTTTATCTGAGACTTTAGAGAATAAGACTAATGGGCGCAGTTCTTATGGCATTCGCGAGGATCTGAGCAAATATGCTGCTAGAGCCACAGCTACAGGAGTAGCGGATCAGTCCACCTTGAGTCAGGAAGCACAAACCCAGATGGCTCAAGTACGGCAAGCAACGCAGCAGAACACGCAGGAAAGTGTGCGTTTGGGTGAGGAATCCCAGGGTTTGGACGTGACTCAACGGATTATGCAAAACCTTTCCCAACAGACTGCCCTCAACAGTCAGATGAATGAGCGGGTGCTGCAAGAGGCACAGCAAGCGCGAGTTGATCGGGCAATCGGCAATACATTGTCGGCTCAAACTGCCCGTGAACTTTCAGCGATTACCACTGCCGATCGGCGCAAAAATATTTCCGCAGGCAATGCAGCCAGTCAGCAAGGTGGTTTGTTGATGATGCCGGGTGGAGTGACGCTGGGTTCCGATCAATAGCCAACTCGAAACAATCGTGATGTCTTTAATGGTTTGATTTGACGGCTAATGCTCATGATGCCCCTGATTGCTCAATCCTTTCCAACTACAGGCGGAGAATCCGATGCCCTGGACATTATCACCAGTTCGCTGGAATTGTCCCGTGCCACGGTGGAGTCCTGGAATACGGTCTGGCTAGTAACGCTAGACCCGCTTGCGTCTGGACTCTGGATTGGGCTGATCCAATTGGGCATTACGTTGGGAGCTGCCAGCATTCTGTTTATTGCGATGACTACAGGTAAAGACATTATCGATAAGCAGTCCTGGTCAGAGCTAGCTTCAATCTTCGTCTGGCCGTTGGTGATTATGATTTTCCTGGGTGCGAATGGCAATGTCCTGGCAGGCACGATCAAGTTTATTCGAGGCTTTTCCTATACGCAGGTGCAGAATGTATTGCAACTTCAGGTGGGTGAACTGACTTTTCGGGATGCCATTTCCAATGTGACGATCACCGGCATTGCCAAACAACAGCTTGAAAGTCTTTACAGCGAATGTCAGGGTAAGGTCGGCACGGAACTGGTGGAATGCTGGAACTCAAAGCAAGAGCAGGCACAAGCGATCGTAGCTGAAGCAGAGCGACAAGCGCGATCGCCCCTGGAGCCGTTACGTGCCTTTGGTCAGGCGTTATGGAATGCGTCATTGCCCGGTCAAATCAGCACAGCCGTGCGATTAACAACTGACCCTGGTAGCGTCTTCCGAGATACTGCGATTCCCATCATCCGGTTTATTCTCTACGCTTTGCAATGGGGATTCGTCAATATTCTGGAAGCGGCACTGTTGCTAACGGCGCTGTTTGCACCGATCGCGATCGGACTCTCGCTTTTACCGCTGCAAGGTCGTCCGATCTGGGCATGGCTAACTGGATTCATCACTCTGTTCGGGATTCAACTGGGTTACAACATTGTGGTTGGCTTAACTGCCGTTGTGCTGGTTAAGTCTGGAGCAGAGTTGGTGTCGGATGTGGCATTTCTCTTTTTCCTCAGCATCTTTGCACCGGGACTGGCGGTTCTGGTCGCGGGCGGTGGAGGCTTTGCACTTTACAACGGCATTTCATCCAACGTGAAAAGTTTGATCGACATTTTTAGTAATGCGATCGGTACAGTCACGAGCATTGCGCTGATACGACGGGGGTAGCTATGCAAATTAAACGACTTCAAGCTCCACTCTTACCAGAGGCAAAAAACTTGCTGGCAGTGTGTTTCATCTGCCTGACTATCTTCAACAGCTTGATTTTTGTCTTAACGCTATTCACTGCCTTTCAAGTGAACCGTATTGCCGACCGGAAGACAACCTTTGCTCAGTTGGTGAATGGTGAAACGATTTATGTCTCGGAGCAAGAGCGGCACTGGCGCTATCCATCGGTGATCCAGAAAGTCGTCAGTGATTGGACGACCTTGACGTTTAATTGGGATGAAAAGATTCCTGGCACGAATGAACCCGATCAGGGGGTTCGAGTTGGTAATAACAAACGAATTCCGACCAATGCCTGGTTTGCTTCTCTGCTGCTGGAATCGGAGTTTGCTAAAGCGTCTCTGCCCAAGGTTGCGGAACTGGTTCCTCCGGCGCTTTTTTCAGGGCAGATTCGTAGCACGACGATCATTTCTTACCTGTCGGAACCGAGGGAAATTCGACCCGGAGAATGGGAAGTGGATCTGGTGGCAACGCGGGTGTTGATCGATCGAACGACGGGTAAGGATGAGCGAATTCCTTTCAATCGCACGTTTACGTTGCAGGCGGTTGAAGTGCCGCGATCGCCCCTCGGAGCCGATGCGCCTCTGGTAGAACGCAAAATCTACGAAATGCGTGCTGCGGGATTGCAAATCACCCGAATTGTCGAGTTTAACCCCCAGCAACAGCGGTAGTGCAGTGAGGATGATCATGACGAATGCGAACCGGCAGTTTGAATCCCATGAGTTTGATGAGGTGTCTGAGGCATTTTCCAACCCGACTCATCATTCAAACGGAAATGGCAAAACTTCTACAACATCAATTCAGCATGGCTTGGAAGCTGATGATGATCTGACTCCAGAGGAGGAACAGCAGCTAGCGGGTTTTAATCCTGCCACTCCGCAGCTAATTTCAGAAGAATATCGACTGAAGCAAGACCAAGAAAGTGCAGTAGAGCGTCCACTGGCGGAACGTGCCAGCATTCGATTGGGTTCCGTCGTGGCAGTGGTTGGAACAGTGATGGGAGCCGGAGCTGTCTTGTGGTTTGGCTTCCTTCAACCTCGCCCACCAGCTCGACAAGTTACTCAGTCGCCCACCCCAACCCCGACAACGCCTCCAACGTTTGATGAGACGGCTGAACTGAAAAGCCGTCTAGCGTTCCAGGATCAGCAGCAACAACTCCAGCCTGAATCTGCTGCTAGACCTCAATCTCCAGCCCCATCCAGACCTGTGGCTTCGAGGTCAACGGCTCCAGCGCCGACTCCGGCTGCGGTGTCTCCTCCTATCACAGCCTCTAGACCAGACCCAGTGATTATAAGATCACCTGTTACTCCGCCAGAGAGGATTCAACCTGTCGAAAGAGTCGATCCGTTTCAGCGCTGGGCACAACTGGCAAATGTTGGACAACTACGAGTGAGTCCCGGTGCAATGGAGCCTTCGAGAACAGCTTCCGGCGCTCTTGGTGTTCAGTCTAATCCATCGGCATCAGCGACTCAGCAAAACCCGGTTATTCCCGTAGTCTCTATTGGTAGGACGGAAACAGAATCATTAAGCCTGACAACCAGTTCCGACACAGTTCCTAACTCCTTTGGGGTGGCTTCGCCTTCCGCGTTTAGTGCTGACATGACTCCTGGCATGATTGGCATTCTGAATCGTACTCCGGCTGACCAGCTTGATGTACAAATGGGTGGCTTCAGGGAAGTCGCGCTCGGAACGTTTACTAAAGCCAGGGTGATTATGCCGATGATTTGGGATGAGGGTAGCAATAATTCCACAGGTGGTACAGCGTCTGCCCAAGAAAATCGCTTTGCCGTAGAGCTGGTTGAAGATATGAAAGCCACCAATGGCACAGTAGCACTCCCTACGGGTACGGTTTTGGTGATTCGTACCAGTGCTGTAGGGCGAGGTAATAATTTAGTATCGGCAAGTGCGATCGCCATTGTGTATCGCGATCGCAGCGGTCAAATCCGTCAGCAAACCTTACCGCCTGATAGCCTTCAGATTCGGGGGCAAGACAATCAACCATTAATAGCCCAAAAGCTCAATGATGTGGGACCTGATATCGCTCGCCAAGACCTGTTGACAGGGTTACTCAGCAGCTTGGGTCGGGTGGGAACGATTATCAATCAACCGCGTACCCAATCCAGCACTACCACATCGGCAGGTAACTTTAATCAGAGCGTGATCACTTCGAGTGCTGAACCTCAGATTTGGGCGGCTGCACTGGAAGGTTTCTTCAATCCCATTGCTGAACGGCTATCCCGCCGCTCTGATCAAACGATGCAAGAACTCTTACAACGACCCAATGTGCAGTTTGTTCCTGAAGGAACTGAAGTTTCTGTGGTGGTCAATAGCTTTTTGAGGGTAGACCGATGAGACGATTGCCCGCTCTGACCTTAGTTAGCACAGCATTATTGGTTGGTTTGGTATCTCCTGGGCTGTCCGTTCAGGCACAAACGTCAGCTTATCAGGTCGTCGATCGCAACAGAGCGACTACCAGTGCGGTTCAAGTTCAAGTTGCTCCTGGACGAGCAACTTCGATTAGTTTTAGCCAGACTGATGAAACGATCGCCTATATCCTGCTAGCAGATGCCTCGCGGGTAGTCTACAGCACTGATGCTGAGTTAGAGACTGGGCGGGCAAAGACTATTTTCTTGAGAGTGATTCAACCGCTTCGCTTTCCAGGAGCGACCACTACGCCTGTAACCAACCTGATGGTACAAACGGTAGATGCTAGAGGGCAGAATCGGCTCTACACGTTTGATATTGTTCATAGCAGCAATCCACGTTATGTCGGTGTTCAGATTTTGCCTGCGATCGCCCGTTCACAAGCTGATCCCGCTGTTGGTAATCTCAACTTAACGCTGGACAACATTCAAACCGGGTTAAGCATTGCCATTATGCGAGGCTACACGTCGATCGATGATCCTGTTGTTGCTAAAGTGCGCCAGCTTCTGGAACTGATGCGAACTGAGAATATGACAGCTTCGGAGGCAGCCCAGTCAGTTGGGTTGCCATTAGATCTACTTGCATCTTTGGCAAGGCTTGTTCGAGAAGAAAGGGGTTTACCCGTCTAGAAAATCTATAAAAGTAGAATATTATGGGAAGCCTATGCTAAAGCAGCTTCGTTAAAATTTAACGAAGTTTGCTGAGTATTTACACGGGGTGGGAAGTTTATATAGTAAGAACCCTAAAGACTAGGCGTATTATGTCTCCCCCTGACCAAGGTCAACTTGTTGATGTCCGGCAGCGCCGCTATGTGGTGACAGAAGTTCAGAAGACGGTGTTACCGAGTAATCCGTTGATTCAGGGCATTCAATCTGCCCAGCACCTGATCACCCTGACCTCAGTTGAGGATGATGCTCTGGGGGAAGAGTTGCAGGTGATCTGGGAACTGGAGCCGGGGGTTCATGTCCATGAAAAAACAGAACTACCTGAGCCAACAGGGTTCGATTCTCCTGAACGGCTTGATGCATTTTTGGATGCCGTGCGTTGGGGAGCCTCCTCTTCTGCGGATATTCGCAACATTCAGTCTCCCTTTCGGAGCGGTATTGATATTGAAGATTACCAGCTTGATCCGGTCGTGCGGGGAATTCAGATGCCTCGCGTGAACCTGTTGATTGCTGACGATGTGGGGCTAGGCAAAACGATCGAGGCTGGATTAGTTGCCCAAGAACTGATTTTGCGTCAACGGGTCAGGCGAATCTTGATTGTTTGTCCGTCTGCGCTGCAAATTCAGTGGCGCGATCAAATGCGGGATAAGTTTGGGCTAGATTTTCGGATCGTTGATAGTACCTTGATGAAAGAGTTGCGGCGACGACGGGGCATTCACGTCAACCCCTGGACGCACTTTCCTCGTCTCATTACTTCCATCGACTTTCTGAAGCGCGATCGCCCCATCCGTTTATTTCGTGAGGTGTTGCCTGCGGAAGGAGAATCCATCTATCCCCGGCGATTTGATCTACTGATTGTGGATGAGGCTCATAATGTTGCCCCATCAGGGAGTGGTCGCTATGCAATCGACTCCCAACGCACGGCTGCCATCCGCCTACTGGCTCCCCACTTTGAACACAAACTGTTTCTGACCGCAACTCCCCACAATGGCTACCGGGAAAGCTTTACGGCTCTGCTAGAACTGTTGGACACTCAACGGTTTGCCAGAGGAGTGGAGCCAGACCGGAACCAGCTTCAGGTCGTCATGGTGCGGCGATTGAAGCGAGAACTACCGCCCAAGTGGGATGGTACGCCCAGATTTCCAGAGCGGAAGTTGGCAGCTATTCCAGTTGATTACTCAGACATCGAGCGTCGGGTTCACACGGCTTTGCGGGAGTATACCGATTTACGCCGTAAAGCTGCCGCTGATGATCCCACTGAACTATACGCCACCGAGTTTGTTCTGAAGCTCCTGAAAAAGCGTCTTTTTTCTTCCCCAGCCGCCTTTGCCACTACGTTGGAGCAACACCAAAAGTCGTTACAGGCTGCTAAACGCCGTTCAACGAGCCGGATTGCTAAACCGACTGTGGGCATTCTGCGACGGCAGGTTGAGCAAATTGAGGAAGAGTTTGCAGACGATGGATTGTATGAGGAATCGACAGAGGATGCGATCGCCAATACTAGCCTGCTATTTCGGGAGGTTACGCCTGAAGAGCAAGCACTGTTGCGAGAGATGCAAGCTTGGGCAGATGTAGCGGTCAAACGATCCGATTCTAAAGCGAAGCAGCTCTTGAACTGGATTAAGCAGTACATCAAGCCCGATGGACAGTGGTCGAATGAACGGGTTTTGATTTTTACAGAGTATCGGGCAACTCAGAAGTGGCTTTATGATTTGCTGGCAACGGAGGGACTGGTTGCAGGCGATCGCTTGATGACGCTGTATGGGGGTATGGATTCCCAGGAGCGTGAGAAGGTAAAGGCGGCATTCCAGGCAAACCCTGAGCTTTCCCCAGTACGGATTTTGCTGGCAACCGATGCCGCTTCTGAGGGGTTGGACTTACAGAACCACTGCTCTCGCCTGATTCACTATGAGATTCCCTGGAACCCGAACCGCATGGAGCAGCGGAATGGGCGGGTTGACCGTCACGGGCAGAAAGCGTCAGAAGTTCTGGTTTATCACTTTGTGGGCAAGGGTTATCAGCACTCTGCGGTTGGAACTCGTCCTGGAGATCTGGAAGGGGATCTGGAGTTTTTGATGCGGGCAGCGTTGAAGGTGAATACGATTCGGGAAGATCTGGGCAAGGTAGGTCCGGTGATTGCGACCCAGGTTGAGGAAGCCATGTTAGGGCGGCGAACCACACTGGATACCAGCCGAGCGGAACGGGAGTCGGAACCCGTGCGGCGGATGCTGAAGTTTGAGCGATCGGTGCGGGAGCAAATTGAAAAGCTTCGAGAGCAGTTAAGTGAAACTCGCCGCAATTTCCGACTTACCCCAGAGAACATCGAAGCCGTTGTTAACATTGGGCTGGAATTGGCAGAACAACCGCCGCTGATACCAATAGAGATAGAGGGGTTGAGGGGACAAGCCTATCATCTGCCTGCGTTCCGGGGAAGCTGGTCAGCCTGCACGGAAGGACTGGCACATCCGCACACTCAAGAGATTCGCCCGGTTGTCTTTGACCCAGATCAATCGAATGGTAGGGATGATGTGGTGCTGGTGCATCTCAACCATCGTCTAGTGCAAATGTGTCTGCGCTTACTGCGAGCAGAGGTTTGGTCACGGGAAGGGCGGAAGCGGCTGCATCGCGTCACGGCTCGATTAGTTCCTAGTTCGGCATTAGAGCATCCGGTGGTGATTGCTCACGGACGCTTGGTGATTTTAGGCGGCGATCAGCAACGGCTCCATGAAGAGGTGATTACCGCTGGGGGAATGCTTAAAGAGGGGCGGTTCAGCCGACTCAATGTGGGACAGGTGCAGATGGCGTTAGATGCGGCGTTGCCTGATCCGATTCCAGAAACAGTTCAGCAGCGCCTCATGACGTTGTGGGAGGGACACAAAGAACCGCTGTTGCGATCGCTAGAAGCTCGCATGGGCGATCGCACCGCAGGTCTTCAGAAAGCGCTGCAAGACCGCTGTGATAAGGAGGTTGCCGATATTACGGCAATTTTGACGGAACTGCGTCAGAGCATTTTGAATGAACTGAAACAACCAGAGGTTGAGCAACTTGAGTTATTTAGCAATACGGAGCGGGAGCAGCTTGAGCGCAATCTCAAGAGCCTCGAAGCTAGATTAGAACAGATTCCCCAGGAGATTGAACAGGAGGCAGTCGCTATCCGAGCCAGGTTTAGAGATCCGACACCCCGATTATTTCCGCTGGCTGTTACGTATTTGATTCCTCAAAAGTTGATCTAGATTTGAAAAACGTTCTTATGACTACTGCCCCAAAAATCACTCACGCTTTTGCCATTCTTGCACCCGTACCAGAGGAGCACTTGCTATCTGGATTAGAGGCAATTCAAGTACAGGAAGCCAAGGGTATTGAAGAACCGATTGTTGCTTTTGGCAGTACAGCCTTTAATATTTTTCGCAAAGCTGATGAGTTACGAGGGGGGCATGGAGGAAGTCTGGTAGAAGTTTTTCTCTACGCTTCTCATGCTGAAGAACAACCCTTAACTCCAAGGGCAACATGGCATGCAGTTTATGTGAAGCATATTGAAGCAAGAAATGGGCGTTACCCCAAGGAGCGATCTTATGAACGTCCTGAAACCGCTCTCAATGGCGATAAGCCTGTTTGGGCAATTTTTTGGCAAGTTCAGAGCTTGAAGAAATTGAATGTACCGATTCCCATCAAGCAATTTCACGGTTTAGATAAGCGATCGCCCTATCAAGCTCGTTTTATTCCTGAAGGTCCGCTATTGGTGCAATATCCTCAGCTACCAGGGAGCGTATCCTAATGCGCTCGATCAGTTCTTACGATGCACTTGAAAATCTTGGGAGAGTGCGGCTTTCCAAAAACTTCTTTATGCGAGATTTTCTGTATAGCGAGATCTCCAATTACTACAAAATTCCTAATATTCCAGAAAATCCAGACCTTGCCATTGAGGTGGGCAAGCATTTATGTGAAGACTTGCTGGAACCGCTTCAAGAAGCCTTTGGGCGAATTACTATTCGGTCTGCCTACCGTTCTCTGGCGGTTAATCAGTTTGGAAATGAGCATGACCACAACTGCGGTAGTAACGAGAACAACCGGGCTGGACATATTTGGGATTGGCGTGACAAGGATGGCTGTATCGGAGGGACCGTTTGTATTGCTGTGAACTGGTATCTCGACCAGTATGAGCAAACGGGCGATTTTCGACCGCTTGCCTGGTGGATTCATGACCACCTCCCTTACTCAAGTCTGTGCTTCTTTCCGAAACTGTGCGCTTTCAACATTACCTGGCGTGAAAACCCCAGTCGCAGCATCAGTAGTTATATTGCTCCGCATCGTGGCTATTTAACCCATGCAGAGATGGATAACTTTTTGGGAAACCACCGTGAGCATTATTCTGGCTTTCCAACCTTGAAAACAGGGCTAACAGTAGATGACTACCGACGAGCATTTGAGGCGATCGCCTCTGATCTGACAGAGGGACATCGGGCAATGCTCAAATCGCACTACCACGCTCCGCATCGAACCATCACCGCTTCACAGTTGGCAGAAGCAGCCTGCTATGAAGGCTATCAAGGGGCAAATATACAGTATGCCAAAGTCGGTCAAAAGGTGGCTAACTTCTTGGGCTATGAACCGCCGCAAACTGAGAGGAATGGGCAACCCTTTTGGTCATGGGTTCTTGCGGATGGCGGATGGCGACGAAAAGACGATAGCTCTCAGCAAAATTGGTACTGGGTCATGCATCCGCAGGTGATTGCAGCCCTTCCGCTTACAAGTTGGTTCGAGGTCTAACAATGTCCACTGCACGTCACCACGCTGAATGGCTCTCTCTGGTTGAAGTATCGGGTCCGTTCCTGAGCCTACCTGTGTTGCTTCAGGTATTTCCGAACGGGCTGGAGGCGCATGAACCAGAGCAGATGAGATTGCTGCGGTTTGCCCATGAGGAGTGGGAAGACAACCAGAAGAGCTTGCAGCCGGAGACTGCCATCCATCGCGCTTGGGTGGAGTTTGTGTTGCAAGAGACGCTGGGGTTGCCGGGTGAGGTGTTGTTATCGGGGCAGGCAATTCCAACCGGGTTGCAGGTGATGATTGCCGAGCATCAGGAAACGTTGCGTCCCGATTGGGTGGTGGTGAATCCCCGTGATGCAGCAGAGGTAGGTAAACTGAGATCTTGCACCAGTTTCAACAAGGGGTTGCCAAAGAAGGAAAAATCTGAAAGAAAGGGCGTAATCAAAATTTAACTGAACGGTTATGGAAACCATTGTTCAACACGCCCAAGGATTAGTGTATAGCCTGCTTTGCC
>DVDV01000376.1 GCA_015296075.1 Leptolyngbyaceae cyanobacterium M33_DOE_097
CACACTGTCCGGCGTTTGTGCCCAGTCGCAATCGCTAATTGACTCAATCGAGGGAGGAACGGGTTCATTCATCTTGCCACCCTAACAGCCGCCAGTGTTTTTCTCAATTAAATTTTGTCAACCCCTTGAACGGTTACCTTACGAAGGTCAAAAGTAGGATTTTCACCCGTCTCATTTGATACATCGATCGCAGTCATACAGCACACCTGAAAAAATCGAAGTACGCTAATAGTTTTACAGCAGAACTATCTAGACTTCGAGCTTGGTGGCTGCTTTATTTACTAAAACAAATTAACAGTTTTCCAACCGTGTAATAAACTTTTGAAAAATAAAAACCAGGCGACACTCTCTCTTGAGCTTTGACTTTTAGCCTTGAGCATTACGTTTTACGCTACTCATTTTGTTATTCATTTCAAGCAATAAAACTACAGATAGGTTCTTCAGTTAGCCAAAGATAAAAATTCTTTTCGCTTAAATTATTTAATAACCTGGCAGATTCTTATGAGATAGAAAGTAGCAAATTCAACTTAACTCCGACTGTAAAAAACCCCACCAAACAACCAGCAAGGTTAGTAACGATGGGGCAAGAGACGCAGTTAGGAGGTATCTCACTCACTAAACTACACAAGGAAATATCGTTAATGCCTGCATTTAATAAGTTCTTAAACTCTTAAGCGCGAGACGTAAAGGAATTGCAACATTTTTCTCTTCGCTGAAATCCTCGGTTGACAACGGCGATCGCGTTCTCAACCCAATACTTTCCCGGAAAATCCAAAAAGCGCGGTATAAGGAAGATATTGACGACTAGCAGCAAAACAAAGCAATCGTTGCACCCTGACCACCGCAAAACAGATTGAAGGAATGCTTACAAGTTTGCAGAACGGCCGTTACAGAATCTTACGTGACCTCGGTGGCGGTGGCTTTGGCAAAACATTTGTTGCAGAAGATACTCTATCGAGCGATCGCCGCATCTGCGTGATTAAGCAGTTTCAGCCAGGTAGTCGTGACCAAGAATTTCTGAAAATTGCGCGGCGTCTGTTTCAAAGTGAAGCAGAAACCCTTCGCAAGCTAGGCAACCACGCTCAAATTCCAGAGCTATACGATGGGTTTGAAGAAGATCAAGAATTTTATTTAGTGCTGGAATACATCGAAGGTCAAGCACTTAACCAGCGACTCAATGAAGTGAGTCGGCTAGATGAATCAGATGTTACCCAACTGCTACGCGATGTATTAGAAGTATTAGATTTCGTTCATCAAAATCAGGTAATTCATCGTGACATCAAACCTGCCAATCTGATTCAGCGAAAAGATGATGGGAAGTATGTCTTAATCGACTTTGGGGCAGTCAAACAACTTCAGACTCAATTACACACAGAATTGATGCAAACGGGCTACACCGTAGGCATTGGCACACAGGGCTATGGTCCGAGTGAGCAGTTGATGGGCAAGCCACGCTACAACAGCGACATCTATGCCCTGGGTATGACAGCCATTCATGCGCTTACAGGAATGCAACCCGCTCAGTTGCCAACGCATCCCGATACCGGAGAAGTCATTTGGCGCGATGAAGCCTTAGTCAGTCCAAAGCTAGCTGCCATCTTAAACAAAATGGTGCGCTATCACTTTAGCGATCGCTACGCTGCAGCCCGTGATGTTTTATCTGCGCTTGATCAACCCGCTGAAACCATTCTCGACGAAACACAGGCACCATTGCTAGGTGACTATGGAATGACGCGTCCTGTGCAGGATAGTGTGCGAGAACAAACGCGTGTTTTACGCAAACCTGCGCGATCGCTCTATACCTTCTTCATTCTGGGATTGGCAAGCTTTGCCGTCACTGGCGTTGTGGCAGGCATTCGTTTACTCGGAGGCTTACAAACAGCAGAGCTAGCCGCGTACGACCGCATGGTTCGCTACAAGCCTGTCATGCCCAGAGATGATCGCCTTACAATTGTGGCAATTACCGACACCGATATTCAAACTTTGAAACGGTTTCCAATTCCAGATGCGGCGATCGCCCAACTGATTCAACGGCTGCAAACCTTTCGTCCACGGGCGATCGGCCTCGACTTACTGCGTGACATTCCGCAAGAGCCAGGTCATCAAGCTCTCGTCAAAGCCTTGCAAGCAGACAACGTCATTACAATCACCAATTTGGGTAATCCCCCAACTCCGGCTCCGCCTAATGTACCCGCTGATCGGGTTGGGTTTAATGATATTCCGCTCGACCCCAGTGACATTGCCCGTCGCAATCTCATGTTTCTCAACCTGGGGGAACGCGATTACTATTCCTTTTCGCTCCGGCTCGCTTTAGCTTACCTGGCAGGCGAAGGCATTACATTTGATTCCAATACCGAAAACCGGGACTACGTGCGCTTAGGCAAAGCAACCTTTACGCCCTTAAACAAAAACAGTGGTGGATACGAAACAATAGACGATCGCGGCTATCAAATCCTGTTGCGTTATCGGGGTCGCAACATTGCCCAACAGGTCAGCCTTTCAGATGTCTTGGCAGGCAAGGTCAAGCCGGAATGGTTTCAAGACCGGGTGGTTTTAATCGGCACAACCGCATTGACTGCCAAGGACTTGTTTTCAACCCCTTACAGCAGCGTGAATGAGGACATCCCCAGAATGCCGGGAGTGATGGTGCATGCCCAGATGGTCAGCCAAATTTTAGATGCGGCGATGGGTCAATCGGCTTTGTTTTGGTTTTGGCCAGAGTGGCTTGAAGTGGTGTGGATCGCAGGCTGGGCGATGTTAGGCAGCGCGATCGCCTGGTTTATCCGGCATCCGATTTGGGTCGGGTTAGCCGGAGTCAGCCTGGTTGCAAGCCTATTGGTGAGCTGTTATAGCTTGTTTCTGGCTCTCAATTGGGTTCCCTTTATCGCCCCCGCGATCGCCGCGATCGTGGCAGGTGGTCTGGTCATTGCTTATCGAGCCTATGCTGACCAAAATTAGAGGTAGCACTACCAAACAGCAAGAAGCATGGCTCTCTATCCGCCGCATCTCACTTCTCTCTTACAAGCTTGCCCAACGGTTGAAACCACATCTGACGCGCCCCACTACTTTCCATTAGAAAACGGGCGCTACGAAATTAAACCGGGGATGCTGCCGTTAGAGACTGATTTAGGGAATGGAGCCATTGATCGCCAGGTCTTTCAATTTGATCGGAATCGTGAACACTACTACCGCATCAAACAAGCAGCCCGCGCTGAATGTCTGGAAAAGTACTATCAAACTTGCAATTACACCGACACTGTTGCTTGTGCAGTGACCCACTTTATCGTCGAACGGTTGACGCACGAGCATCCTCAGACGTTTCATGCGATCGCCCAACCAAACGGTGCCTGCTCATTGCACAATCGATTCACGCAGGAAACATTGCATTTTGATGCCGACTGGCAACTGCAACCCGACAAGCAACAGCAAACCCCCTATGTCTCCGCCCTGGATGCTTTAGCCACTCAGGTTCAAGAAGATTTAGTTGTGGTCAGCCGCGATCAGAAAAAACATTGGGTCAGTGCGATTCATCTCTGCTTCCCGAACTACTGGGCGGCTACGGACAAGATTGGGCAAGACTTTGCGACTGTCCATGCGCCTGTCGCTGGCATGGAGAAGTTGAACCAGCGAGGTCCAGCGCTGACCCACACCATGATTGCTCATCGTCCGACAGTCCGGTTTGGCTGGGGGTTAACCACCGATACGCGCCTCAATCACCATCCTGATGCGCCGCCTGGTATACCTTTGAGCGAATGGCAGGGCAGACAATTTAACCCGCAAACACCCCGCCTCTACGTTCGAGTTGAGCGCCAGGTGATTTGGGGATTTGCAGCGGTGAATGCTGCTTTGTTTGCCATTCGCACCTACTTTTGGGATTGTGCCATTCTGCGGCAACAGATTGCGCGCAGATCGCAACTCCAGGCCGCGATCGCATCAATGACACCCGCCACACTCGCCTATAAAGGCTTGGCCAACAGCAAAACCGCGATCATGACCTGGCTTACCTCTGGTTAAGTGACAACAACCCAAAGGGGGGTTAACCGCTTGGTAGAATGGTTTGATGCCGTTATTGACCTTTTCTGGAGAACGCAACATGACGCAGGTTGCAGCAACAGCGATCGCAGACCAAGACATTGCCAAGCTTGAAGCAGAACTCGTTAATCAAAGCCCTCAAAAAATTTTAGAGCGCGCCCTCAGCCTGTTTGACAACATTGCCATCTCCTTCAGTGGAGCCGAAGATGTCGTGTTAATTGACATGGCTCACCGGATCAACCCCAACATCAAAGTCTTTAGCCTGGATACAGGCCGGCTCCATGCAGAGACCTATCAATTTATTGAAAAGGTGAGAAAGCATTACGGCATTGCCATTGAGATCATGTATCCCGATGCGGCGGCAGTCGAAGCTTTAGTCACAGAAAAAGGTCTCTTCAGTTTCTACGAAGATGGGCATAACGAGTGCTGCGGAATTCGTAAAGTAGCCCCGCTTCGCCGTAAACTCGCGACCGTAGACGCCTGGGTCACGGGTCAGCGTAAAGACCAAAACCCGTCAACGCGGGCTAGCGTGCCAGTCATTCAGGCAGACACCACCTTTGCGGCGGGCGATCGCCAACTGATCAAATTTAACCCCTTAGCCAACTGGTCTTCTGCCGATGTTTGGATGTACATCCGCTCTTACGAAGTACCTTACAACCCACTCCACGAACGAGGTTTTGTGAGCATCGGCTGCGAACCCTGCACCCGTCCCGTGCTACCAAACCAGCATGAGCGCGAAGGTCGCTGGTGGTGGGAAGATGCAGGGAAAAAGGAATGTGGTTTACATGCTATTAACACCAAGCAAGAAGGGTAAGTAAGCGATCGGGAATGAAGGTTGGGGGGATGGCTGAGCATCTATTCACTCAACCTTCGCTATCTTAATTACTTACTCAATGAGTTTTAGGCTCCACCCCGCGACTGCCAGCGTTTACGTCTAGCGCTTGCCTTTCGTTTTGCCTTTTCAAGGGGAGTCTCATAATGCCGTTTCTTCTTCATATCGGCGAAGATATCAGCTTTAGAGACTTGCCGCTTAAAGCGACGGAGTGCAGACTCAATCCCTTCATTCTCACCCAAAATCACCTGAGCCACTTCACAACCTCCTCTTTGTGTTAAATAGTGCGTGAAAACTGGCAGAACTCAATACTTCAGTTCTAGCAAATAGCGGTGCAGAACGATCCTGCCAGGAGTTGAGTGGTGAGAAACCGGAAAAAAACTCTAGCAGAATAAGGCACTTCCTTTTCTGCTAGAAGCTCCTCATTTATGAGTTTTTTGTTAGTTATTTTATTTAGTAGCGACGATCGCCCCGTGATTGGCGATTATTTCCCCATCCACCACCTGAGGCTGGACGCTCTTCGCGTGGGCGAGCCTTATTCACTTTCAGGTCACGACCCATCCATTCTGCTCCGTCGAGTGCATCGATCGCAGCCGTTTCTTCTGCATCTGACGACATCTCAATAAAGCCAAAACCACGACGGCGACCTGTTTCGCGATCTGTCGGGAGTTGTACCCGCTTAACTGTTCCGTATTCTGCGAAAATCTCGCTGACTGCCTCTTCAGTCGCCTGATAAGGCAGGTTACCAACATAGATTGACATGAACCACTCCATGTGAAATGTGCAGAGAATCAAGTCGGAGAGTTGCCTGTCAACCTATATGAAGACTCAACTGAACCCGAATATGAAATCTCATTCGATTTAATACTAGCGCAGAACAAGGCGGTTGCTTGCTCTGCTGCCAAAAAAGTCACCACCCCGTCAGGAAAGCTGGCTAAGCAGAAGACTCATCTCAATTTTAGTCTCAACTATTACACTTCGACGAACAAACTGTAAACTACTCGCACACACAAAAGCCACGCTCAGAGGATTTTTAATCAAAAGACTGCAAAACTTGCAAAGACAAATCGCAAATGACTGTAAAAGCTCAATAAAGATCGGCGGCTAAATCGTCCTTTCCATTTCGATTCAGATAGGATTCGATCGCAGGATTTAATGAACTTTCATGACTTAATGAACTTTCATAACGATCTTAACTGTGGCACTTTTATAAAAGTTTTTGTACTTTACTCGCCACTGCGCGATCCCAGTCCTGCTGATCAACGCTGGAGAATGAGTCTGTGAAATCCAAGTGTCCGCCAGTTGATAAACGGGTTTCAGTCGATCACCCCATCGGTGTTCGGTGTGTCGAGTTAACACAGCCACTTGCACCATTGATGGATGTGCAAAGTTATAGTCACGTTCGAGTTTACGTTGCTAGAAACGGTAGCCCGTTTGGCTGGGTTCAAATCACCAACCAGTTTCAGCCTCTTAGCGTTACCGATTTAGCCCAAGCGATCGCGCAGAAATTTGGCTCAGACAGCCTTGCCCCTGTTGCGTCAGCCCCAACCGAGTCACTTGCGCCCGACGTTTCGGTGTCGATCATCGTGGCAACCTGCGATCGCCCGACTGACTTACGCAGTTGCCTGCGCCAGTTGACAACCCAAGCAACCCAACGCCCCGTTGAAATCATTGTTGTCGATAATCGGCCTGACTCCGGTTTAAGCGCACCCGTCGTTGCAGATTTTCCACAAGTCACGTTAGTCAATGAGCCACGTGCGGGGGTTTCCTATGCTCGCAATGCTGGCATTAGCCAAAGTCACGGCGAGATCATTGTTTCAATTGACGATGATGTGGTTGTCGCACCCGACTGGCTCGAAAAGTTAGTTGCGCCATTCTCTCGTTCAGAAGTCATGGGGGTCACCGGCAATGTGCTGCCTTTAGAGTTGGAAACCCCGGCGCAACAACTATTTGAAATTTATGGAAATGGTGGTCTGAGCCGAGGTTTTGAGCCATTTGAAGTCGATCGCGACTGGTTGCTTAGCTCGCGGCTGGTTGCCCCCGTTTGGGAATTGGGTGGTACAGCGAATGCAGCCTTTCGAGCCTGTGTCTTTAGCGATCCCAAGATTGGCTTGATGGAGGAAACATTAGGGCCAGGAATGCCATCAGGAGTGGGTGAAGACATTTACCTGTTCTACAAAATCTTGCTTGCAGGGCACACCATGGTTTATCAAGCGTCTGCCTGCGTGTGGCATCGGCATCGGCGCACACTTCCTGAATTGCGTCGTCAACTCTACAACTACAGCAAGGGTGTTATTTCGTATCATCTGACCACCCTCCTGCGCGATCGCGATTTTCGCCTCTTGCACAGCTTGCTGATTTTTCTACCGATTTACCACATCAAGCAAGTGGTTTGGTTTCTCATCGGGCAGAGTGCTTACCCCGCTTCGCTCGTTTGGGTTGAAGTCCTTGGTCACCTGGCTGGGCCGTGGTCGCTCTGGCGATCGCACCAGCGCGTTCAATCGCTTGGTCGCAGTGCCTCCTATGTGGATCCGGCACAGCGTCTCACTCACAATTCAACTTTTCCTGTGGCGCAAGCCAAATCATCATCCTTGTCCTTGAGGTAACCATGCCAAATTGGGTTAAGACTGTCGATATTGAATTGAGTGGCCCAATTCAATCTATTGAGAATCTCAAAGCCTACCAAGTTTTGCGCGGCTTACTCCGCTGGCAGGGAGCGCCAGTTGGATATATTGAGATGCCTGTGAATGGCGATCGCTGCGCGGCTTCCGAGATTACCAAAGCGGTTTTGGCGCAAGGCGTTGAGTGGCTCAAACACAATCTTGTTTATAACCGTCTAACCCAATCAGACAACTTAAGCTGGCAGATTAGTGAGCTATTACGCCTCCCTCCTAACCGCTCTCATAAACTCTTACCCGTTACAGTTGCGCTTTGCCTTGAGCGCATTGAACCTAATCTGATGGCATGTCTCGCGGTGTTGCAGCAATCGATTTATCCCAAGTTAGATGTGCTGATCGTTGATGCAAGCACCGAGAAAAATGAGCTAGCGGCTACTGTCGCTGAGTTTGGCGATCGCTTTCACTATCATGCTTCACCTGCGCCGAGCTTAAATGCCGCGCGCAACTTTGCCATTCAAACAGCGAAAGGCGACATTCTGGCCTTTCTCGATGGCTCTGTCATTCCTGCGAGTGACTGGGTTGACGCTCTCGCAGCCGCCTTTGCCGAACAACCTCAAGCTGCTGCCATTGCTGGACTAGCGATACAAGCAGAGTCTACAAGTGCTTCGCAAATTTGGTTTGAGCAACGTTATAGCCTGTGGCGTGGATTTCAACCAGCGTGGCATGCCTTTAATTTGACTGCCCCAATCAAATGGAACTTATTAGGAACCTGGCAGATTGGGACAGGCGCAAATCTTGCTTTCCGTCGTCGTGTGTTTGACCAGATTGGCGGTTTTGATCTGGCGCTTGACCAGGCGCAACTGACTGAGGGTGGCAGCGATATGGATTTGCTCGGTCGGCTGTTATTGGCAGGCGAGCAGGTTTTTTATGAGCCAAAAGCGATTGTTTACTACAACACCCCTGCAACCGAAGCTGAGCTGCGATCGCATATCTGCCGCTACATCACAAGCTTCTACGCGTATCTCAGCGCCAGTTCTCAACGGTATCCCAAGCTAAAGCTGGCGTTTTTTAAGGTCGGTTTGTGGCAACTGCTTTACTCGTTGAAGTCTCTGCTTCTCATCAAGTGGTTTCCGCGCCGCATGATTTTGATGGAGCTGCTGGCGATCTCCGGGTGTCAGGGCAAATATACCAAGGCACAACAAACACAAACATCCGTCTCAAATACTCCTTCTCTGGTTGCAAGCCAGCCTGCGAAGCGGTTGATGGCCGTGCGCACCATAGAAGTAAACCAACCCTTGCCAACATTGAGGGACGTTACCGATTATCAAACTGTTCGCGTGTTTGTCAGATTTGATGACGCGCCAATCGGTTACGTTGACATTGAGAATAATGGTCGGGTTATCTCTCCTGCCTGGTTAGCTCGCAAGATTGCTTTTACGCTGGCTGATGAGTTGCTGGCTGTTCCCTTGGCTCACAACCAGGAAGCTGTTTGGGCGAGTTTACAAACCGCTTTAAGAGATTACCTTCAAGCCGATGCCGTCGCACCCGCTCAACCTGTGCCCGCTCAACTAGCACCTGATGTGCCAGTCAGCATTATTGTGACGACCTGCGATCGCCCCGACGACCTCGAAGTGTGTTTACAACAATTACTGGCTCAAGAAACGCACCGTCCCGTTGAAATTGTGGTTGCTGATAACCGTCCCGCATCGGGCCTCACCGCTCCTGTTGTGGCGAAGTTTTCAGGGGTGAAACTGGTCAGTGAGTCTCGCCCCGGCGCTTCCTATGGCAGAAATGCGGCGATCGCCGTAACCACAGGCGACATCATTGTTTCGGTTGATGATGATGTGACGGTTCCGACCGACTGGTTAGAAAAGCTGATTGCTCCAATGGCACGCCCAGAAGTGATGATGGTGACGGGCAACGTGCTTCCTAAAGAGCTAGAAACTCCGGCTCAACTTCTCTACGAGCAAATTAAGGGAGGTCTCAGTTCTGGGTTTAAGCCGCTTGAGGCAAATGGTGACTGGTTCTACTCCTACGAGCGCAGCACTCCTCCAATTTGGGAGTTAGGCGTTTCTGCCAATGCCGCTTATCGAGCCAGCATTTTCTGCCATCCGCAGATTGGTTTAATGGATGAGGTGCTTGGGCCGGGTACTCCCACGATTGGAGGCGAGGAAGTTTTATTGATGTACAAGGTTCTCAAAGCAGGCTACACCATCCTTTACGAGCCGAAAGCCTATGTGTGGCATCGTCACCGTCGTGAGTTAAAAGCGTTTTATCGTCAAATTTATGGACACATGAAAGGTGGCACCGCTTACTTACTTGCCCTTTGGCTGAAGGAAAAAGACCCACGCGCCTTTCGTCACCTCTTCTTTGAGTTACCTCGCTATTACAGTCGTCGTTGCTATGAACGGTTGCGTGGTTTTGACCAAACGCCTTGGCAATATATTTGGAGTGAGGTGAGTGGCTATGTCACAGGCTTTTTAGGCTATTGGCAAAGCTGTCAACGGGTTAAAAAGTTAGGCTACAGTCAACCTTACATTCCAGTTTCAGAACGCAACGTGGTTGCATTCGCTCCAACGGCGGAGGAAATACGACCGTTGCCAATTCAGCCTCACTCAACATCTGCTTCAACGCAAGACAAGCCCTCTCCCGTTTCGATGGGATAGTTCACCTAACCCTTAAGAAACAGCCTATGGTGCCCAAAACCCAGATGTTACCAAAGTTCAAACGGCGGCAATTTGTCTATTACTCTGACTTAATTGCTGTGCTCGTTTCTCGTGAGTTAAAGCTGCTCTATAAGCGATCGCTCCTGGGCATTGCCTGGACACTGATCAATCCCCTGCTGCAACTGGCTGTCTTCAGCTTCGTTTTTCGGGGCGTGTTGCAGGTCAGCATTCCCCACTACGCCTCTTACGCCTTTAGTGGTCTGCTGATCTGGTCGTGGACGCAAACTTCGCTGGTACAAGCAACTGGGCTGATTACAAACAATCGGGCCTTAATTCGCCAACCTGGTTTTCCAATCGCAATTTTGCCTATCGTTACCGTCACCACTGGTTTAATCCACCTGTTGTTAGCGTTGCCAGTGCTGCTCATTTTTCTGGCTTGGGAAGGAGTGCCCCTGCAACCAGTCGTGTTATTGCTGCCAGTGCTGCTAGCCATTCAATTTGGTTTAACGGTTAGTCTGGCTTATCCTCTAGCCGCGATGAATGTGACATTTCGAGATACGCAGCATACAGTAGCAGTAATCTTGCAGTTAATGGCTTACCTGTTACCTATTTTTTATGCACTAGAGCAGGTGCCTGAAAGCTTTCGAAGCATTTACACGCTGAACCCAATGGTGCCTTTACTGGACGCTTACCGCAAAATTCTTGTATATGGCGCGATGCCTGCCTGGGAAGGGATCCTTTTATTAGGAGCCTTAGCCGCTGTGCTGCTGCCCCTTGGATACCGAATCTTCAAACGTCAGAGCGATCGCTTTGTAGAGGAGCTGTAACTGAATGTCACCCATTGCTGTCAGCGTTCAAAACCTTGGAAAACGATTTCATCGCTTTCATAGCAATCGCCCTCGCACAATTATGGAGGCGGCTCTTTCTGGCTGGCGGCGCTTAAAGCCAACTGATTATTTTTGGGCTTTACGCAACGTAAGTTTTACCGTTGCACCCGGACAAATGCTTGGCGTCTTAGGCCACAATGGCGCAGGTAAATCGACCCTGCTGCAACTACTCGGTGGGGTTGGGCGAGCTGACGAAGGCTCAATTCAAATTAATGGCAGAATTGGTGCCCTGCTAGATTTAGGGGCGAGCTTTCATGCTGACTTGACCGGACGCGAAAATGTCTTTGTCAGTGCGATCGCGGCGGGTTTAACCAGACGGGAAGTACAGCGTCGCTTTGGGGCGATCGTCGAGTTTGCCGAACTGGAACCATTTATCGATAGTCCGCTACGCACCTACTCCACCGGGATGCAGATGCGGCTTGCCTTCTCAATCGCTGTCCACACCGCTCCCGATGTGTTGCTGGTGGATGAACACCTGTCAGTTGGGGATATCGCCTTTCAAACCAAATGCCTGGATCGGATTATGGATTTGAAAGCCAATGGTTGCGCGATCGTGTTGATCTCTCAGAGTGCTGAGCAAATCTGCGAACTTTGTGACCAGGGGCTTTGGCTCAATCAAGGACAAATTGCAGCCCTGGGAGAGCCCCATGCAGTCGCCGATGCCTACGCCCGTCGCATGGCAGCCAAGTCTCTACCTCAGCCCAATCAAACCTACAGCCGAGAGATTGAAATTACAGGTGTCGAGATTTTAGATGCAAACCACAATCCAACTCGCTATATCTCTTCAGGCGAAGGGGTTACCTTTGTCATTACCTACGAAGTACACCAGCCTCTCACAGATGCCATTTTTAGCGTTAGCATCAGCCACGAAGACGGACAAATTTACTTCAACACGCATACAGCTATTGCGGGTCTGTCATTGCCACTCGAAATTGGTACCGGACAAATCATCCTTAAGCTAGGGCGGCTCGATCTGGTGAGCAACCAGTATTTCGCCAATATTGGCGTCTTTGCGCGTGACTGGAGTCATACCTATGATTACCATTGGCATCAACATGCCTTTGAAGTGGGCTGGACTCCGGCAACGGGTGGCATTCTACATCCACCACAACAGTGGGAGATCAGACAAAAATCTAGTTCGATTAGCGTCTAAACCTGATTAGGTACAACCCATGTCACAGTCTTTTCATCCGGCTCAGCATCGTCAGTTGATTGAAGTCCACCCCGAAACGATCGCCCCCAAATTTGAATACAACAATGAGACACTCAACGATCGCTGGATTGTTGAATACATTTTTCCAAATCGACGCAACGGTTACTTTGTTGAGGCAGGCGCAGCAAACGGTAGAGCAGCCAGCAGTTGCTACATCTTAGAGACCGAGTTGGATTGGACGGGTATTTGTATCGAACCTAATGAGTCTTTTTTTCAGAAATTAATCGAAAATCGCCCCCATAGCATCTGTGAAAACGTCTGCCTAGCTGACCAGCCTGGTAAGGTCACCTTTATCCAAGGGGATGGTTTGCACTCTTCCTACCTAAGTGGCATTAAAACGAATTTAGAGCAGTTTAAATCCGGTAGTGCAGAGATTTTGCAAGAAGGAGCCGTGCTTGAGAAAGAAGCAGTTACCCTGGTGTCTTTATTGGAAAAGCACAATGCTCCCAATGTAATTGACTACGGAGCGTTTGACATTGAAGGAAGTGAGTTAGATGTTTTACAAAACTTTCCCTTCGATCGCTACCGTTTTCTTGCCCTCACGATGGAATGTGACGAATCAGTTTGGGAACAACTCTTTCCAATTCTGGCACGCTACGGTTACCGTCAAGTGAGCAACCCATTTAACCCCAAAATGCATTGGGAAAAATACTGTCTGCATGAAAGTGTTGAATGGTAAAAATCGACTAATTTTTAAGTCATCAGCTTTAAGCTCAGTTCTATGCAAAACCAACAGCTAAATGGAAGCGCGATCGCAAACTTTATAGCCAATTGGCTAGATCGATTTGGACAACTAAAAAATTTTCAGTCGCTTTTCAAAAAAGTTTTTATACCGACGCTTACATGGCTATATCAGTTACAAACAAAACTATCGCCTCAGAATCCGCACGCGTTGCATAAGCTGGCAAAAGCCTGGTTACAGCAAGAAAACTGGGAGACAGCTTGCAGAACTGCGCAGGCAGCGATCGCGCTTGATCCGAGTGTGGCCTGGTTTCATCAAACGTTAGGCGAAGCAGCAACCGGGTTGGGCAAGTGGCAACTAGCCGAACAAAGCTATCAACAAGCGATCGCACTCGATCCAAACGTGGCCTGGTTCCACTTTGGCTTGGCAAAAGCGCATATCGCTCAAGAAAACTGGCAGCCTGCGATCTCAGCGGGTCAGCAAGCTGTCATTCTAGAGCCAGATGGTTTCTGGTTTCATTACACGTTGGGTGAAGCTCTCGTCAAAGGAGGCGAGTGGGAGACAGCCCTTCCCATTTTGCAAAAAGCTGTTCAGCTTCAACCCAGCTTTCCCTGGACGTATTATCACCTGGGCGATGCTTTACTCGCTCTGGAACAGGTTGATGACGCGATCGCCAGCTATCAGAAGAGCGTTGATCTCCGCCCTAATAACGACTATCTGGTGCAAAACCTGGAGTACGCCCAACACATTCGGCACCAGTGGCAAAAACTGACTGACTATTGCGATCGAATGCGGCACAAGCTTTCTGGCGATGGCACTCCCCTCAAAATCTTGATGATCACCCCCTATCTACCTTATCCACCTGCATCAGGGGCATTAGCGCGGATGTTTCACGAACTCAAGGCACTCAGCGCTCAGCATCACGTTGTCCTGGCGAGCTTGATGTTTGCGCGAGAAGAGTATGCCTACGAAACAGACCTAGAGCAGTACTGCGACCTGGCAATTACGGTGCCCCTGGGCGATGCGCCGCCCCGTCAAACCGACGAGCCAAAAATCGTCAATCGCTACAGCAGCATCCGCTTCCGCCTCGTTCTCAAAGCCCTGCAAGACGTTGGGTTTGATATCGTGACTTACAACTTTGTCTACGCCGGACAGTATGCCGAGTTCTTTCCCCAGGCATTTAACGTTCTCAACGAACACAACATTGAATCTGAACTGCTCAAACGAACCGCTGAGCTGCAAAAGGAAAAATCAAACATTAACCAACTGGCGCAGCAAACCGACGCTGTTCGCTCGTTTCTTGAATCAGAGCTAGACGCGAAGTTGCTTGCGGCCTACGAAGACCAGATCTGGCCTACGTTTCCGCTGAGAACAGTGGTGAGCGATCGCGATCGGCAAATTCTTGACAGCCGTTGCACTCAAGGAAAAACCCTGGTCGTGCAGAATGGGATCGATACCCAGTCCGTTCAACTGCTCCCATCCCGCACCAATAAAACGCTGATTTTCATTGGCACGTTGAACTACTACCCCAACATTGATGGCGCTTGCTACCTGGTTGAGCAAATCATGCCCTTTGTTTGGGAAATTGACTCAACGATTCAGGTGGTGATTGCCGGGTCGATGCCACCCCAAAAAGTGCTGGATCTGGCTCGCGATCGCCGAGTTCGCGTTGTGCCTAACCCACCTAACATGGATGAGGTTGCGAGCGAATGTAGCTTGTCGGTTGTGCCCTTACGAGTGGGGAGCGGCACCCGCATCAAAATTCTGCATTCTCTGGCGTTGGGCTTACCGACCATTTCCACCAGCCTGGGTTGCGAAGGGCTAGCAGTCGAGGATGGCACCCATTTAATTATTCGCGATGAACCCGCCGACTTTGCCCGCGCGATCGCCCAACTCCTGAACGACTCCGCCTTACAGGAAAACCTGCGCCAAAATGGTCGCCAACTCGTAGAGCAGCACTACGACTGGAACCAGATCTATCAGCAGGCCGAGCAACAACTCGTTGCCCAGTTTGCCGAGTGGAAAGCCACACAACAGGTTCGGTGTTAGAAACTGCATTTAACAACGAAGATAAGGGCTAAATGCTAGCATCCAACCATGAGCAAAAAAGATTCAACTGACTTTAGTTTGTGGATTGATCAAACCGCGCAACTGCTGCAAGAGCGACGTTGGCAAGAGATCGATCTGCCCCGCTTAATTGAAGAGGTTGAAAATTTGGGTAAAAGTGAGCGCCGAGGAATTGCAAGTCAACTGACTCGACTCTTGCTGCACTTACTCAAGTGGCAATATCAACCAGAGCGCCGCTCTGATAGCTGGCTTGACTCAATTACGGATGCTCGCACCCAAATTGAACTAATCATCGAAGACAGTCCAAGTTTACAAAGTTACCCTGCAGAACAGATTGAAACCAGCTATCAACGTGCCCGTCGCCAAGTCGCACAACAAACCAAGCTTGAGCTTGCCGTCTTTCCAGCCAATTGCCCCTATCCTCTCACCCAGGTTTTAGCAGAAGGTTGGCTCCCCGAAAGTTAATCTGCTGAAGTTGCGATCGCATGCTGAGACCCAGATGAAGCTGCTATACTCCGCAGGGCAGTGTCTTTTTCGGTAAGCTATGCGTGTCTTTGTCACAGGTGGAACAGGCTTTGTAGGCGCAAACTTGATTCGGCTGTTGTTAGCAGAAGGCCACACTGTGCGAGCCTTGGTGCGATCGCCCAAGACTGCCAGCAACCTGCAAGGACTCGATGTTGAAATCATCCAGGGCGACCTCAACGACCCCGAACTCTGGCGATCGCTGCAAGGTTGCGAGGTGTTGTTTCATGTTGCGGCTCACTACTCACTCTGGCGAACCGACCAGGCAGCGCTTTACCGGAGCAACGTTGAAGGCACGCGCAACATTCTTGCGGCTGCCCGCAAAGCGGATATTAACCGCACCGTTTATACCAGTTCTGTTGCCGCGATCGGGGTCAACCCCAATGGACAGCCCGCCAACGAAACCTATCAATCACCGCCCGAAAAATTAATCGGAGCCTACAAACAATCCAAATACTGGGCTGAGCAAGAAGCAGTCAAAGCAGCCCAGGCAGGGCAAGACGTTGTGATTGTGAACCCCAGCAGTCCGCTGGGTGCTTGGGATAGCAAACCTACCCCAACGGGCGACATTGTGTTGCGGTTTTTACGTCGCCAAATGCCCGCCTACATCAACACTGGCCTCAACTTCATTCACGTCAAAGATGTGGCCTGGGGTCACTTGCTAGCGTTGCAAAAAGGTAAATCAGGCGATCGCTACATTCTTGGCCATCAAAACCTGACGCTGCAAGCACTGCTGCAACAACTGGCCACTATCACCGGATTGCCAGCCCCTCAACGGGAAGTGCCAGCCTGGTTACCCCTCACCGTCGCCTGGATTGACGAGAACATTTTGACCACTTTTGGTAAACAGCCATCGGTTCCGGTGGATGGTGTGCGGATGGCAACCCAAAAAATGTACTACGACGCCAGCAAAGCGGTACACCAGTTAGGTTTACCCCAAACCCCGATTGCAACTGCTCTGCAAGATGCCGTGAATTGGTTCGTTGAACATGGCTATGCAAAGTTGTAGTCATCCCATGGTAGGGATTTGGCAGTGCCAAACCCCTACCACAGAAGGTTCTTATTTTCCTAAACGTACTCCTCCATCGAAGGACACGTACACACCAGGTTGCGATCGCCATAGGCTTGATCCACTCGACCCACAGCCGCCCAAAACTTCGCTTCCTTTGTCCACTGAGTCGGATACACCGCTTGCTGACGCGAATAGGGGCGATTCCAGTCTTCGGTCAGCGCCAGGGCTGTATGGGGTGCATTCTTAAGCAAGTTATTTTGGCGATCGCTCTGACCCTGCTCAATCTGCCGGATCTCTGCGCGAATCGCAATCATGGCATCACAGAAGCGATCGAGCTCAAATTTAGACTCGCTCTCGGTTGGCTCCACCATAATCGTGCCTGCCACAGGCCAGGAAACGGTGGGGGGATGGAAGCCATAGTCAATCAGGCGTTTGGCGATGTCATCCACCTCAATCTCAGCCGACTTTTTAAAAGGACGCAAATCGAGAATGCACTCGTGCGCGACCAACCCTTGCTTACCCTTATACAGCACGTCGTAGTGCCCCTCTAAACGTTTAGCAATGTAGTTGGCATTGAGAATCGCCACCTTTGTCGCGTCGGTCAGACCTTCACCACCCATCAAGGCAATATACATCCACGAAATCGGCAAAATGCTGGGGCTACCCCAGGGAGCCGCAGAAACAGGACCAATGCCCTGCTTGCCACCCATCTCAACCACCGGATGCTTAGGCAAGAAAGGAGCCAGATGTTTTGCAACCCCAATTGGTCCCATACCGGGACCACCGCCCCCATGCGGAATGCAGAACGTCTTATGCAAGTTAAGGTGGCACACGTCTGCCCCAAACTCAGCCGGGCGACACAACCCGACCAACGCATTCAGGTTGGCTCCATCCATATAAACCTGACCACCATTGCTATGAATCACGTCACAAATGGCTTGAATGCTTTCTTCAAACACGCCGTGAGTTGAGGGATAGGTCACCATCAAAGCAGCAAGCGTCTCACGATATTTCTCTGCTTTAGCTGTCAAGTCAGCCACATCAATATTGCCCTCATTGTCGCAGGCAACCGCTACCACCTGCATCCCTGCCATCACCGCACTCGCAGGATTCGTTCCATGCGCCGAAGTCGGAATCAAACAGACATTGCGATGGTCGTCTCCACGCGAGAGATGATACTCGCGAATCACCAACAACCCAGTGTACTCACCCTGCGAACCCGCATTTGGCTGCAGCGAGATAGCCGCAAAGCCTGTAATTTCAGCCAGCCATTGCTCTAGCTGCTCAAACAATTGTTGATAGCCATGCGTTTGATCCTCCGGCGCAAACGGATGAATTTGCCCAAACTCCGGCCAGGTAATTGGCACCATTTCGCTGGTGGCATTGAGTTTCATCGTGCAAGAGCCCAGCGGAATCATCGCCGTTGCCAGCGACAAGTCTTTGCTTTGCAAGCGATAGAGATAGCGCAGTAGCTCCGTTTCAGAATGGTAGGAATTAAAGACCGGATGAGTCAAATACGGGCTTGTGCGTTGCAGATTGGCGGGGACAGGCGACTGCGGACACGCTAACAGCAAATCTTCGGGGGTAAAGTGGGCAATGTGCTCGCCCGCAAAGATTTGAAACAGCGCAATCAAATCATCAGACGAAACGGTTTCATCGAGCGCAACACAAATCGATCGCTCACTGATTTGCCGCAGGTTAATCCGATGAGAATGCGCCCGCGCTAAAATTTCTGGCGCTTTACCCGCACCGACATCCACACATAGCGTGTCAAAGTACGGTTCCGTTTGAGTTTTGTAGCCGAGCCGTTCTAGGCCAGTCGCCAAAATGCCAGTTAAGCAATGAATCCGATGGGCGATCGCCCGTAACCCAGCAGGGCCATGATAGACCGCATAGGTACTGGCAATAATCGCCAACAAGACCTGCGCCGTACAGATATTGCTCGTCGCTTTATCGCGCCGAATATGTTGCTCTCGCGTTTGCAGAGCCAACCGCAACGCCCGCTGTCCGTGACTGTCTTTTGAGACACCGACCAGACGCCCTGGCAATTGCCGTTTAAACGCTTCTTTCGTTGCGAAGTAAGCGGCATGTGGCCCACCAAAACCAAGGGGCACCCCAAACCGTTGCGTATTGCCGATCGCAATATCTGCCCCAAATTCACCGGGGGGTTTGAGCAGCGTCAGGCTCAACAAGTCAGCCGCCACCGTCACCAGTGCCCCAGCTGCATGAGCGCGATCGCAAAACCCGCTGTAGTCATAAATCACACCATTCGTTGCAGGGTATTGCAACAACACACCAAACACAGGCACATCAAAAGCAAAAGTGCGATGATCTCCCACAACCACCTCAATGCCCAGTGGTTGAGCGCGGGTTTGCAGAACGGCGATCGTTTGAGGATGGCACGCTTCTGACACCCAAAACGTTTTCGACTTCGTTTTAGTTGCCCCAAAGCTCATAGTCATGGCTTCTGCCGCAGCCGTCGCCTCATCCAACAGAGACGCATTGGCAATTTCCAACCCGGTCAGGTCCGTCACCATTGTTTGAAAGTTCAGCAGCGCTTCCAGGCGACCCTGAGCAATCTCTGGCTGGTAGGGAGTATATTGCGTGTACCAACCTGGATTCTCCAGAATATTGCGCTGAATCACAGTTGGCGTAATGCAATTGTGATAACCCATGCCGATATAAGAACGGTAGACCCGATTCTCAACGGCAATTTCCTTCAGCTCTTGCAGCAGCTCATACTCGCTCTTGGCCTGCTCTAAGTGCAGGGGCTTCTTTTGGCGCAGACTCGCTGGCACCGTCGCGTCAATTAACGCATCTAAACTTTCAAAGCCCAACACAGCCAGCATGGCGCGAATGTCTTCGGGTGTCGGGCCAATGTGGCGATCGCAAAAACGGTCGGTCAACGCGAGCGGATTCGAGATCGGATTCATCGAGACTAAACCAGGTGCTTTACCAACCTTATCAGCCCCATTTGTTGAACCGTTTTCTTGCTTGTTTACACCAACGCTGACGTGCTCCATGCTTGCCTCTAAATGCTGCTTCTGGAAAAGTTAATTGGACTCACTCCCACGAGCGAGGTTTATCTTCATATTTTGCAACAATTTAACTAGAACCGCAGACTGACATGACTCAACTTTGAATCGTGATCGGTTCTATCTTGACGGTAATTGAGCAAAAGGGTGGTCATGTTGACTCGCTTCACCCAGAGCCAAAATCCGCTCAGAGTGCTGAGGAGAAGCCAATCCGCTCAGACAACTAACGCCTGCGATCGCACGCCACAAACACTTCAAACCAACCCTTCAACCCACTTTCTTACAATAGTAGAAAATATTTTATAGCCCCACATTTGTCGGCAGCTACTCCCCTTCGACCTGAGCCTTGTAATCATCAGCCGTCAGCGTCTCATCAAGATCTTCCAGGTTTTCGACCTGCACCTTAATCAACCAGGCTTCACCATAGGGGTCGTCTGCCAACTGTTCTGGCGCGTCTAGCAATGGGGTATTGACTGCTAGCACAGTGCCAGAAACGGGTGCATTCAGGTCTTCAACGGCTTTCACCGATTCTACTGTGCCAAACTTCTCACCTTTCTCAATCGTGTCGCCCACATCTGGCAACTCTAGAAACACAATGTCACCCAGTTGATCGACAGCGAAGGCAGTAACGCCAATCGTTGCGGTTTCGTCGATCAATCGCACATATTCGTGGGTATCAAGGTACTTTAATTCCGGTGGATACTCAAAAGGCATAAAACCTCACGCAAACTAACGTAAAATCGACTGTTTTGTCGTAATTTTGCTACTTACCGCCTAATTGCTTCTGATTTACCCAAGCAAGGAGATGTGGGGTTTAGCTTCCTGTTCCTCGCTTCAGTGTTACAAGCATTTAGCAATTACTGACTTCAACACAGAGAGTATAGATAAGTCGAGCTTAGAATTCCACTATTTCCTAACTTCTCACTCTATTTCTTAAACTCACAAGTTCTCAAGCAACCTAGCTCGTCGCAGAGGGGATAACACGCTCAACCCGACGATAAAACGGCTTTTTAACCACCGTCGCCGGATACAACTTGCCCCGAATTTCGACCTCAAGCGCTTGACCGACTTTGGCAAACTCAGATGACACATAAGCCAGCGCGATCGCCCGTTCTAGCGTGGGGGACATCGTGCCACTCGTGACCTCACCCACACTGTTTCCCGTGACCACCACCGGATAGCCATGTCGCGCAATGTTGCGCCCCTCCATCTGTAGCCCCACCAGCTTGCGCGGCACCCCGTTTTGCTTTTGCTGCTCTAAAACAGAGCGACCGATAAAATCACCCTTGCTATCGAGGTGCACCAGCCAACCCAGGCCAGCTTCCAGCGGGGTTGTGTGGTCGTCGATATCCTGACCGTAGAGACACATCGCCGCTTCGAGCCGCAACGTATCACGCGCCCCCAAACCGCAGGGAGTCACACCCGCCTCTAACAGCGATCGCCACAATTCTTTGCCGGATGCCTCACCCAGCATCACCTCAAAGCCATCTTCTCCGGTGTAGCCAGTCCGAGCCAGAAAAGCAGGTTGCCCAAAAATCTCCGCTTCCAAATGCCCAAACGCTTTCACAGCCAGCAGATCAGGCGCGACAAAAGGTTGCAATTGAGCGATCGCCGCTGGGCCTTGAATCGCTAACAACACCTTCTCATCCGACACATCCTGAAAATCTATATCCTTCAGGTGTTCTAAAATCCAGGCTTTGTCTTTGTCCTTAGTGGCAGCATTGACAATCGCGGCCCAACGCTCCTCACCATTTGAGTCAGTGCCCTGGTAATAGAAAATCAAATCATCAATAATGCCCGCTTCTGGGTTGAGCAAAACGGTGTATTGCGCCGCCCCTGGCTGTAAACGGCTCAAATCAGAGGGAACAAGAGTCTGCAACTGGTTCAGCACCCCCTGCCCCTTGAACAGGAAATTGCCCATGTGCGAAATATCAAACACTCCGGCACCCGTTCGAACGGCGTGATGCTCGCGCGTAATCCCGCTGAACTGAATGGGCATCTCCCACCCAGAAAACTCAGTCATCCGGGCGTTTTGCTGTTTGATCAGATCGTAGAGAGGAGTTCTTTTCAAAATCGGGTAAAAGCAGACAATAAATTTGAGTCGGTGTGAAGCTGCCTAGGTCGAGAAAAAATCTTGGGGCATTGCGATCGCCAACAAATCAGGCTCAACCCAGCCAAATCGAGCCTCAACCGACATCAATCGCGCTCGACTGTAATAGTGAAAGACCGAATGCTGATCAGCGTAAGCAATCAACTGATCAGCCAGTTCATCCAACGAGGGCGATCGGTCAGCTTGCTGTAAAAATTGGGCGATCAGCCAGACATAAAAGCGCGTAATGGTTTCGTGATAACCCTGCGTCTCCGTGTTCGCAACACCACAGGCAACATTGTATTGTCGGATGCGATCGCGCAAAAAAATTAGCGACTGCCCCGGCGACAGTTGCATCACATACCACAGGCCCACTCGCAAATGAGCGGCATGAGTCCATTCTGATTTAGGCAACCGACCTTCAAGAAACAACTGAACCGTGCTTTCTGTCTGAGTCAGCATAAAACCAGGCAGAGTGCCTCAGAAATTGGACTCACTCTCCATTCTTTAGTACATAGCTGATGGGATTGCTGCCACAGCTCGTTGAACAAACTGCAGTAACATAAACGCCAAAATCGGCGAAAAATCGATCCCACCCAGTGGGGGAATAAAAGACCGGAAGACGTTGAGGTAAGGATCGGTAATTTGGCTCAGCGCTGCAAAAGGCTGATTGTACCAATCAACATTGGGAAACCAGCTCAGCAGAATGCGAATAAACAACAGCAAAGTGTAAATCGTGAGAAAGGTGCTGAGAGTGCTTACCAACGTATTAATTGCTTGTGGATCCATAGCTGTAATGATTCCTCTTTCAGCTGCCAATTATCAAAGTGACTAAAATTTTTTAGCCACACAATTCATATTCGAGTTTAGCATTCCTATTCAAAGACGAGCCGCGTCAATGTGAAGAGCCTAAAGGTTCTCAGTCTACCGATCTATCTACCTGACTGGATCGATCAATTCTCGCGGTTTGCCGGGGGCGCTTTGTCGGCTGTGGCATGTCCGCCATTGATGCCGCCAAGCTGCTGACGGACATCATCGATCGCGTCATTTAACTGAGCAATTTTTCCTTCTAGCTTGCGGCGGGCAACTTCCATATCAACGGGTTTGCCTTTGGGGGCTGCAAGCGTTCTGGGTTTACCTTCGGGCAAATTTTCGGGATCTTCTTCGGTGGTCAGGCGTGATGCCGTAATGGCTCCCAAAACACCACCAACAACGCCACCCACCAGAGTGCCCAGTAAAAAACCACCTAAAAAGTTATCTCGCTGACTCATAACTAAAATAACCCCGTCGCTCTCTGCTCTTATTGTGTCACGTACCAAAGGTGCGATCGCCTGCGTCGCCCAAACCCGGAACAATGAAGCCGCGATCGTTCACCGTTTCATCAATCATTGCCGCAAAGATTGCCAGCGCTGGATAATTTGCTCCTAATTTTTGTAACGCCATCGGAGCGGCAACAACTGAAATAATTCGGACATGCGCCGGATCAACACCCCGCTTCACCAACTCACCCATGGTTGCCATAATCGTGCCGCCTGTAGCCAGCATCGGCTCTGAGATCAACACTCGTGTCTCAGGCGCAAACTGCTCAGGAAACTTATTGAGATAACAGGTCGCCTCTAAAGTCTCTTCATCACGCGCAAAACCGATGTGATAAATCGACGCTAACGGCAACAGAGCCTGTGCCCCATCGAGCAATGCCAGCCCCGCCCGCAAAATTGGCACCACCACAGTTGGCACCTCTGGGTCAATAAACTTTGCCGGACAAGGAGCCAACGGCGTTTCAACCATCAGTTCTTTGGTTGGCAACCATTCTCGAATCGCTTCATAGGTCAGCCAGCGCCCTAACTCTGTCATCGCACTGCGAAACAGCACATTCGGAGTCGAAGCATCTCGTGCGACACCTAACCAATGCTGAATCAAGGGATGAGGAGGAACGTAAACGCGCAATTGCTGAGTCATAAGAGCGAGAGAAAGCTAGCGCTATCCATCATACTTCTTCCGGTTCAATCCAATTTTTGAATCCTGTGCTTTTTTGCTCGCGATCGCAAAAATTTGCGCCCTCTCAAGTAGATTGTGTTAGCCGCAACCCACCCAGCCCGTCAAGCCACAGCCTTACGTTACACTTTAGCGAAGCCTTGCCGCAGGCTTTAAGCCCCAGAAAATTTAGCCTTAGCGGAGCGATCGCGATGCAAATTCGCCTGTTTCAACCAGAAGATGCCACCCAAATCGCCCAACTCTTTCATGACACCGTGCGTGAAATCAATCGCCGTGATTACTCTGCGAGCCAGGTAGAAGCCTGGGCACCCGATGACCTCAATTTTCGCAATTGGGCTGAGACCTGCGCTCAACGATTTACCTTTGTTGCCGATGCTGGGGGCACCATCGCAGGCTTTGGCGAGCTAGAGGCTGACGGTCACATCGACTGCTTTTTTTGCCACAAAGACTATCAGGGCAAGGGCATTGGGCAGCAGATTTATCAGGCGATCGAGACAAAAGCGTTAGAGTTGTCGCTTCAGCGATTGTTTGTTGAGGCCAGCATCACAGCTAAACCCTTCTTTGAACGGATGGGCTTTACCCTGATCAACGAGCAAACCGTTTCAGCCAGAGGCGAAAGCTTTATCAACTACGTCATGGAAAAAGAACTGAGCTAAGCATTAAACCTGTTGCAATAACCGAGGCCAGACAAACTCAGTCACCAGCGGCGCAACAGATTGATGAATTGGAGCCGCGATCGCCTGCCAAAAAATTTCTTCGATTTCATTTTGCGGCAGCGGCTCCCCCACGAGTGCCCCCTGATAAACACTTGCCGTAATCAGCGTATCGGCTTCATTAGCGGCTGCAACCGTCACCTGCCCCCAAAAGTCAAAGCTGTCTGGAGCGATCGCGCAACCAATCTCTTCTTGCACCTCTCGCGTCAGTGCCGCAATATCGTCTTCCCCGGTAGCCAGTTTGCCACCAGGAAACATAAACCGTTGCGTGTGGCGCTTTCTCACAAGCAACAAATGGCGATCTCGCACAAACACCCCTGCCACAACCGAAATCACTGCTGCCGACACAACCACCTACCTTGCCTGACTTGCCACAATTTTACGCCCATCATCCTACCGAGTTGAACCATGCCACAACGATCGCCCTCGTAGCCTCCGCCTCACCCCACCCGTACCTTCTGCCAGCGATCGAAGCATCAAACTTGCAACCCGTACCACTTGGCTAGCCAACCATTCAACACCTACCGACACCACCTTGCGGGGGTCGTAGGGGAGTGAGTCCCCTACACAGCGGGGGCGCGGGGGAAGTCCCCCGATCTGGCGGCTCCGCCGCCCCCAAAACTTCGCTTTATCCTGTTCTAACCCAAACGCTCCAGCCCCTCCTTCTCAAAAGCACAAATCCGCAGATAAAGGCGAGCTAGTAAGGCAACCGCTACATTCAGATTTGCCACTTGAGAAAGCAACCAAATCTATTGACAATTATTTTCAATAAGACTATCTTGAATTTAGTGTTCTCCTCTCTAAAGGATCGGCAGGTGGGATTGGTCGGCAGTTTTGACCAGTCCCTTTTTGTTTGTGCAGGGTTTGACACCACTTACCGATAGACTAATAGTGGATAAAGACTGTTACAAATCGCGATCGCTCAAGTCATGACTTCTCTGGCTCACCCCTCTCAAACCGATTTAACCGCTGATGATCTGCAATCTACCAATTGGGACGCGATCGTAATTGGCTCAGGCATTGGTGGCTTAGTCACCGCTACGCAACTAGCCGCCAAAGGTGCAAAAGTCCTTGTTTTAGAGCGTTACCTAATCCCTGGTGGCAGCGCGGGCTACTTTGAGCGCAACGGTTATCGGTTTGATGTCGGTGCCTCAATGATCTTTGGCTTCGGCAAGCAGGGCACCACCAATCTTTTGACACGGGCACTAGAAGCCGTTGATGTCGAGCTTGAAACTATCCCCGATCCGGTTCAAATTCACTACCATTTGCCAGATAACTTAGATCTGAAAGTTCATCGCGAATATGAGAATTTCTTGCAAGAGCTAATCGCAAAATTTCCCCACGAGGAAAAGGGCATTCGTCAGTTTTATGGCGAGTGCTGGCAGGTGTTCAACTGTTTAAATGCAATGGAACTGCTTTCATTAGAAGAACCCCGCTACCTGATGCGCGTCTTCTTTCAGCATCCCTTTGCCTGTCTAGGCTTAGTCAAATATCTGCCACAAAACGCCGGAGACATTGCGCGTCGCTACATCCACGACCCGGCTCTGCTTAAGTTCATTGATATGGAGTGCTACTGCTGGTCAGTCGTCCCTGCTGACATGACCCCCATGATTAATGCGGGCATGGTTTTTAGCGATCGCCATTACGGCGGCATCAACTACCCAAAAGGCGGCGTCGGTCAAATTGCCCAGAAGTTAGTCGAGGGGCTTGAGAAGCATCACGGCCACATTCGTTACAAGGCGCGTGTAACAAACGTCCTAATTGAGAATGGCAAAGCCGTTGGGGTACAACTAGCCACCGGAGAAACCTACCGGGCTAAGCGCATCATCTCAAACTCAACCCGGTGGGACACGTTTGAAAAGCTGATTCCTTCAGAGCAGATGCCCGCTGCTGAGCAACGCTGGCAAAAACGGTATCGTAAGTCACCCAGTTTTCTCAGCTTGCATTTAGGCGTCAAAGCCGAAGCCCTACCAGCAGGTACAGAATGCCACCACATCTTGCTCAATGACTGGGCCAAAATGGAAGACCCAGAAGGCACCATTTTTGTGTCTATCCCTACGCTGCTAGATCCGACCCTGGCACCTGCCGATCATCATATTATCCATACCTTTACCCCCAGTTGGATCGAAGACTGGCAAGGCTTAACCCCCCAGGCTTATCAAGAGAAGAAAGAGGCGGCTGCCCAACAGCTCATCGCCCGGCTTGAGCAAATCTTTCCAAATTTGGCTCAACACTTGGATTATCAAGAAGTTGGCACACCCCGCACCCACCGTCGCTTTCTAGGTCGTGAGGATGGCACCTATGGCCCTATTCCGGCGCGTAAGCTGCTAGGGCTGCTAGGGATGCCGTTTAACCGCACCTCGATTCCGGGTCTTTATTGTGTGGGTGATAGCACCTTTCCAGGGCAAGGGTTAAATGCAGTGGCCTTTTCAGGCTTTGCCTGTGCCCATCGGGTGGCTGTCGATTTAGGCTTCTAAACTCGCTTTCAAACTTGCCAACAGCCCCGATAGAGCTTGATGCACGGACTCATGGGTGTACTCGTCATCCGGGTGGGGAGCCTGCCCTGGCTTTTGAAAAAAGGGACGCTCTCCGTAGGTTTCGCCCCATTGCACATCCACCCGCCGCACAAACTCATAGAGTAACTCAGGATTAGCCACAATTTGCTCCAGCAGTTTAGAGAGAGCATTGAGCGGCGAATTTAAGTGACAACTCACATCTACCTCGTGGGTCTGCACCCAAGTCTTGAGCGCCGCTTTTAACGCACCCGATGAATCCGTGAGGTTGTACTCAATGTAAAGCAAAATTTCGGTGGTGGCTTGTACGAGCTTGGGTACGGGCGAATCACCCTTCATAAAAGACCCAGCTTCTTTGCCAATCACATCAGCCAACGAGAACGATCGCCCCTTCAGGATGTCTCGCTCAAGCTCACAACTGTTGCCGTCCGTCTCTGTCATAGCACCAGCTAAGCATCGATATAATTTGGCTGTCAATCAGTCGATAAGTTAATCAACAACTCGTAAACGGCCTGATCGCAATAACTCAAAGACTTGATTGGCTAAATCACGCTCCATGCTCGTAATGGTTTTGTGATTCATCAGTGCTGCCATGAAACGCTGCTGGTCTGCGCGAGTGATTTTCCCAGAATCAATGATTGCCTTAAAGAGTTGTTGAAACTCAGTGCGAGGTGGATTTGGATTGTGGTCACTCATTTTGTAAGTAGATGCAGTCATAGCAGCGCACGGTTTTTGGACACTAAGTTAAAGTAACAGCAAATCCAAAGAAATACTGTAAAACTCAAAACGTTTGGGCAACTTTTTGAACTGTCACTTTTATTCTTTAGAAATAGACTTAATTCGTATATCCCTAAATTTTCTCACGATTTGCGACTCAGATTTATGGCGTACCTTTTACTGCAAATCGAGGGCTTAATCCCAATAAATTCGTTTCTTAATTTAAGCAAAATGGCTGGTTTTTCAAGAAGCGTAAATCCACCGAAAGTAATAGCAGAAGGACTTTTCTAATTCGCGTTTCAACTCAACCAAACGATAGATGAAAGAAATTATTTCTATCTTTTAATTCGAAGAATTGCGTAGTTTTCACTAAAGACAACTGCTTTTCTGAATGGCAGTTCAGCAGAATTAACCAAAGCTTCATTTCAGTAGAGGGAAATTTTGAGGAGCCTTTACAAACTTCTGAAATCGAGTTTGTATTGTGGGAGCAGAAGCGATCGCCGATTTTCTCTCCATCTACCATCGCGATCGCAGCCACAGCAGAAAATAAGGACTGAATCAATGGCTGATTCTGCTTTTTACTTCCTCTCCTCTTTCCTTCAATCACGTCAGACTCGCTTCAATTTCTTGCAGCCCTTGCGGCAGTGGATTGATAGTCTCGAAATTAACAACCCTAAAATGGCTCGTCTGATTTACTGGTTAATCCCTGGCAATTGCCCGTTTGAGCGCGATGTCAAAGTATTTGGACGCACAGTGCTGCACATTCCTCCCCTGTGCAAGCTCAACCCACTATACGAGCAGCTTGTGGGGCTACGGTTTCGATCGCTCTGTTACCTGGTCGATACCTGCGGTGAAACACCTTAACGACAGCTTAGCGGCACTGACTCCACCCCAAACTCAATTGGCAGCTTGTTGTAATTGAGCCGAAATTGCGGCAGTGTCGAGAGCCTTACCGATGAAAACGAGCTGAGTTTGGCGGGTTTCGTCGTTTTTCCAGGGGCGATCGTAGTAGTGTTCAAAGCGGTTGCCGACCCCTTGCAGCACCATTCGCATGGGCTTTTGTGGCACTGAAACAAACCCCTTAATGCGATAAATCTCGTGCTGATTGACCAACGCCTCAAGCTGTTGTCGCAACTTTTGAGGCTCAAACTCTTGCTCTAACACCAATTGAGTCGCCACAATCTCATCGTCGTGATCGTGATCTTCTTCGGTGTCGTGGTGACTCGGACGACTCGCCAAATTATCTTCAACCGCTGCCTGAAAACCAAGCAATACCTCCGGATCGAGCTGACCTCGCTGACTCGCCACAATCTTGACCGCTCGTGGCAACTCTGCCTGGATCCGGTCAACAACCGCCGCTTGAGCCACTTCGTCAACGAGATCCGTCTTGTTAAGAATCACCAAGTCGGCACAGGCCAACTGGTCTTCAAATAATTCCTGAATCGGCGTTTCATGATCTAAACTGGGATCCGCTTGGCGCTGAGCTTCTAGTGCTTCCAGATCAGCCGCGATCGCCCCCGTTGAGACTGCTTCGCAATCAACCACCGTAATCACCCCATCCACCGTGGCAGCGTTGCTAATCTCCTGCCAGCGAAAAGCTTTGACCAACGGTTTTGGCAGCGCCAGCCCAGAGGTTTCAATCAAAATATGGTCAATGCGATCGCGCCGTTTGAGCAGCTCTTGCATCGTTGGCAAAAACTCTTCTTGCACAGTGCAGCAGAGGCAGCCATTTGTCAGCTCAACAATATTCGTTTCAGCGTCCTCATCATCACAGACCTGGCAGCTGCGCAGCAGTTCACCATCGATCCCCAGTTCGCCAAACTCGTTGACTAATACAGCAATTCGGCGTTGCTGGTTGTTTTGCAGCAAGTGTCGAATCAGGGTTGTCTTACCGCTACCCAAAAAGCCAGTAATCACTGTAACGGGAATTTTTGCTGCCATGAACGATGCCAGTCCTACCAGAGAATGAGAATGCTCGCCTAGCCTACCACAGGAACTCAAAGGATGACTTAGCCGCAGGCTTGCTTTAATTATGGTGCTCTCGCTGGCAATCGCGAATTGAGTTGTCGAGTTATGCGATGCTAAACCCTGAATCACTCATAACTTTCAGGTGTTGTTATGCCCTACGGCTCTGAACCAGCAGAAATTTTAGAAAAGCGGCTTGTTTTTCAGGGACGCAAGTTTTCGTTTGAGTCACTTCAGTTGCGCTTGCCCAATCAACAACAAGGCGAATGGCAGTGCGTTCGCCATCCAGGAGGAGCATTAGCTGTGCCCGTGACAAATGACGGTCAGTTTGTTGTGCTGCGCCAATATCGGTTTACAGCTCAGGGGCGGTTGCTAGAGTTCCCTGCAGGCACAATTGAGCCAGGAGAAACGCCCGAATCCACAATCTATCGTGAAATCGAGGAAGAAACGGGCTACCACGCCAATCAATGGCAAAAGTTAGGCGAGTTTTTTGTTGCCCCGGGTTACTCAGACGAGATTATTTATGCGTTTTTAGCCCAGGATTTAGAAAAGTTAGAGGTGCCACCTTCCCAAGATGAAGACGAGGATATTGAGGTGCTACTGATGAGTGAGACGGAGTTAGAAGCCGCGATCCATCGAGGTGAGATGGCAGATGCAAAGTCGATTTCTAGTTTTGTGCTGGCGCGGCCTTACTTGAGGAAATGATGTTCTCCTAGCGATCGCGTGAACAGACCCTACTAATCACGAAAAAGCCTTCTTTTGCGTTCACTTTCTTTCGAACCAACAAACCTTAGACTCAGACTATTGTTGCCAAGCCGATCGCTCCCTTAACCCCCGCCTCACGTCACCTGTACTTTCGATGCGAGATCGAGGTATCAAACTTGTCACCCGTACCGTCTGGCTAGCCAACCATTCGACCCCCACACGCATGACCTTGCGGGGGTCGTAGGGGAGTGAGTCCCCTACACAGCGGGGGTGCGGGGGGAAGTCCCCCGATCTTGCGGCTCCGCCGCCCCCAAATCTTCGCTTTAATTCCATCAAAGCTTTTTCTTGGACTTTAGACTAAACGCAATTTTCCACTATACATAAGGGCAAACAGCCACTTGCCCCTCCTAAATGAGGTGTATTTTTGGAAATAATCCAAACTCCAGTTTTTCTTAGAGACATTTTTCTGCGTCAGCAATCCTTGAGATACCCCAAAACCACCCAAGAGATTAGCCCTACTCAAGCCTAGAAGACTTTAAACAGTGCTACAACAGTTGGGCTGATAAGCAACAGCAGCTCGCCCGTTTTAGCGCAAATAGGCGATCGTCACGCCAGATCCCCCATCTTCGCGAGCCGCTAACTCATAACGCTCAACCAGGGGATGGCTTTGAAGAAAAGCATGCACCCCTTGCCGCAATTTTCCGGTGCCCTGCCCGTGAATAATCCACAAAGCAGAACCCGCCACATTATTAATCGCTTTGTCGATAATCGGCTCGGCATCTGCCACACGACTTCCGCGAATATCCACCGTGTTACCAGAGGTGCGGATCAGTGGCGGAGGTGCAGAGTTAGCCTGGGGCTGCGGTTTCGCTTTGGGCATCTCAGTTGGCGTCGGCTTTTGAATCGCCGCTTTCTCACCCGACAACGATTCCACATCAACAAGCGAGATCGTCATCTTCATTAAACCGAAACGCACAGTGATCTCGTCATCATCGTTCGGTTCAGTCAAAACCTCTGCCACCTGACCCAAACGCGGAATTCGCACGCGATCGCCCACCTTCGGACGAAAGCCTTTGGGCACTTCAGGCTTGACTTGTCGAGAAGGCAGATGTTTTTCGGCGAGCTGGTTCAGGCTTTCCGTTGCTTGCTGCGCGTCCTGCGCCGTAGCAGGCCCCTTTTGCAACTGGCGAATCACCTGAGCAATTTCGCTTTTAGCTTCCGTGATCGCCGCTTGCACCGATTGCTCCTGCGCGACTTGCAGATCCCGTTCGCGTTCTTTCAGCAATTCAGCTTTACGGGCCACCTCATTGTGGAGACGTTCGGCCTGCGCGAGCAACTGAGCAGCCTGATGCGATTTTTCTTCTTGACGACGACGTTGTGCCTCTAAACCAGCAATCACCTCATTCACTTCTTGTGAGGCACCACCGACCACCGCTTGAGCAGCTTCTACAATCGGCTGAGACAACCCCAAACGAAGCGCGATCGAGAGCGCATTCGACCGTCCCGGAATGCCCCACAACAAGCGATAGGTCGGCGACAGCGTCACCTCATTAAACTCAACCGAAGCATTCTCAAACCGCTCGTCCTCATACTTAAGGGCTTTTAACTCACCGTAGTGAGTCGTCGCGATCGTCAAAGCCGATTGACTCGCGAGATGCCTTAACAGGGCGATCGCCAAGGCACTCCCCTCAGTAGGATCCGTTCCCGCACCAACCTCATCCAGCAAAAGCAGTGAAAGCGGTGGATTCTGAGTCGGTGTTGGCCCAGTAAGTGCGGTTGAAGGCTCCGGTGGCCCATCCCCCTCTTGCAAGCCGGAAGTTACTTCAGTAGCAGGATTCGAGACTGAGGGATTGACACCATCCAAAGCAGCCAAAATTCTGACAATGCGGCGGACATGGCCTGAAAACGTCGAAAGATTCTGCTCAATGGACTGTTCATCGCCAATATCTGCCAAAACCTGAGTAAACCAGGGCAACTCCACAGGTTCCTTAGCGGGCACAAACAACCCAACCTTTGCCATCAGAACGGCCAAACCTAGAGTTTTAAGAGTCACCGTCTTGCCCCCCGTGTTAGGGCCTGTAATCGCCACCACCCGGATCTGCGGCTGAACTATCACATCAATCGGCACAACCGCTTGTCCCTGCTCGTGTTGCTGCTGCCAAACCAGCAGGGGATGGCGCAATCGCCGCAACGTAATCGGCGACGTGACCAAATCAGATAAATCCTCTGAAGCAGTCTGCGCTGCCACATCGATAAACCGGGGTGGGTTCGCCTCCAACCAATAGCTGTAGCGAGCGCGGGCTGTCGCTAAATCGAGAGTGGTGGCGATCGCCAACAACCGTTCAAGATCCTCTGCCACCTCCGCGACTTTCTCCGTCAAAGCTCGCCGCACCGCTTCTGACTCCGCCTCTTCACGGCGTTGTAATTGGCGCAACTGGTTATTCGCCTCAACAGTCGAACCTGGTTCAACATATAAAGTGGCACCACTCATCGACGAGTCATGCACAATACCGGGAATCAGGTCTTTGTGCGTCGCCTTCACCGGAACCACAAAGCGTCCGTTGCGCTGAGTAATTAGATGTTCTTGAACCGCATTCGCTTTGCGTTGCAGCAGGCTTTGCAACATGCTGTAGATGCGATCGCGCCCTTGCCGCAGCTTTTGCCGAATTTCCTCTAGCTTAGGCGTAGCCCGATCCGTCACATCGCCATTATCATCAATGCAATAGTGGATGTCTTGCTCTAATTCCGGGAAAGTCCGCAGCTCTGCAACCAGTTGATTCAACACCTCCAGGTCGGGTTGGTCATCAATCACACGCCGCAATTGACGGGCACCTGCCAGCGTCGTAGCGATCGCCAACAACTCATTCCCCGACAAAATCCCCTGCCGCTGCGATCGCTCCAGCGCATCCCCAATATCTTGAATCCCATCAAACCGTAACCCGCTCGTCAGGCGCGTTTCTAACTCATAAACTTCTTTCGTTTGAGCCAACAAATATTCAGTTTCTTGCCGAGTCTCAGGCAGCTTAATTTGGCGAGCCGCGATCGCGCCCAACTTGGTTGCTGCAAACGTCGCCAAATGTTGGCATAAGCGCGACCATTCTAAAAGTTCAAGGGTTTCAGCCTGAATCAAGGCACATCTCTAACACGCATCAATTCTCATTTTAGAGATTGTTGCGAATCTAGGTGAGGGGAGACGCTGAGAAATCAACCTTTTAGCCAATCAACCCAACTCAAACTCCAAAAAATCCAAGTCTCTCAGCGACACTGAAACGGCGACCTAATACCAATTCTGCAAAACTGGGCTACAGATGATTATCGGTAAGAGCAGTATTTCCTTCGGAAACGCTACACGAACGCAAACCGCCCCTACGAGGATCTGTCAATTGGATTTAGAGAATTGGTATCACATTAAAAACGGGTTTAGCAACCTCATCCCTGCGTCAGGATTCCGTCACTAAACCCGTCTCAACTAACGAACCCGAATTAGCGGAGTCCCCACAATTCGTTGCCTACCTCAGTGCTTTCTGCTCCAAGCCCTGAAGCTGTGAAGAAGATAGTGCCGCCAGCAGTCGTCAAGTTACTAGGCGTGCTACTAAAGGTGCCTGTTGTCACCTGAGTTGTGCCATTAGAGGTACCATCACTCTGCCAGATACGAGTCGTGGTCGCGTCGGATGCCACAAAGAACAACTTGCCATTTAGATTTGTCAAGGATTGGATATTGTCGCTACCTGCCGGATTGATGTCTCGCACCAGCCCTGTCACGCCCGCTGCCGGAGTTGCAGTCCATAGCTGCTGACCCGTAGCCCCACCCAGATCAACCACAAAGAAGAGGCGATCGCCAACAACAGTCAAGTCTCTCGGTGCCGTTCCACCCGCGGGTAAGGCAGTACCCGGCACTGGTTCAACTCCAGTTGCAGTGGTGCGATAGAGACCAGTGCCCGCTGCACCCGTCGCAAAGAAGTAAACCACACCGTTGAGGTTGACCAGCTCGGTTGGGTTAGAGTTTGCAGCATTGGGGTTAATGTCACTAAAGCGAACTGTACCCGCAGCCGTACCGTCACTTCGCCATAGCTCCCGCCCATTTGTTGCGTCAGTCGCAACAAAGTAGAGCGTATTACCCACAGCCAAAAGATTGTCAATCGAACCTTGGACAATCTCACGCACCTCAACAGTTCCGTCTGTGGTGCCATCCGTCTTCCATAGCTCAGTGCCACCATTCGCAACGAAGTAAACCGTATTACCCACAACTGTTAACTGCTCAGGGGTAGAGTAAGTTCCAGTAATAGGTGTCACGGTTGTGCCATCGGTTCGGTAGAGACTAACTCCACCCTGGTTGGTCGTCGCTCGGAAGTACAGCGTTCCATCTGATAGGGCAACCAGGTTAGAAGGCGAAGAGTCACCAACACCAGGGCTGATATCGCTGATCCGTACTGGTTGGGCCGATGGCTGAGTCAGATCCAAGCTCCATAACTCGATACCAGTAACGCCATCATTGGCTGTGAAGTAGAGCCGATTACCGACAATCGTTAAGTTGCCAGGATTAGAACTTGCACCATCAGCAACCGTGTTGAGGTCAACAACGCGAGTTGTCGTCGTGCCATCACTCCGCCACAGCTCACGACCTGTATCGCCATCATTCGCTGAAAAATACAGGATAGAACCCGCCGCAACCAAACTTTGCGGTGAGGAACTTTCAGTACCACTGGTGGCATTGGGTATCTGGTTAATATCAGAAATAACCTGTTCACCACTGACTCGGTTCACAGTAACGATCGCATTGACCGTCTGTGACACCGTTGCCTGACCACCAGTAAAGCCGAGATCATTCGCCTGAATATCAATCAGCAGCGTATTGGTCGGAGGATTAGAGATCGGTGTAAAGGTTAAACCCTGCAGAGCAGCATTGATTGCAGCCACTGTTCCTTCGAGCGTGAAGCTACCACTACCGTTTGCACCTGCCACAAATGTGACACCCGGCGCACCCGCTGGAATATTCAGCGTTCCTAGGGGTTGTGGCACACCGGAACTGTCAATGATTTGAGCGCGGGCACTCAGCCTTACACGAATTAGATTCGGGCCAGCATCAACATCCGTAACTGTTACACCCGGAATACCGACTGGATTCGTCCCGGAAGTGATTTGAACACCCGGCACCTGTAAAGTCGGCGGGTTATTCGCCGCCCCAACAGTTAGCGTAACCGTAGCTGTCCCAGAGGGTGAAATGCCATCCGTTGCCTGGTAGGTAAACGTATCCGTACCGACAAAGTTATTGGCTGGCTGATAGGTAAACGCGCCATCCGGGTTCAGTACGACTACACCATTATTGGTCGTCGTTATGGTTGCAGTACCCGCCCCTGCAACTAATAAACTGTCACCGTCTGGGTCGGTGTCACCATTCAACACCCCTTCCGCCGCAGTTACAGACAGAGTGCTGTTAGCATTGACCGTAAAGGCGTCGTTGTCAGCCGTAGGTGGCGCACTGGTCGCCGCGATCGATATCGTCGCAGACTGAGTCACCGTGTTACCGCGACCATCTGTGACCTGATACACAAAGCTATCCGTTCCCGCAGTGGGAAACTGCGCAGCATCAGGCGTGTAGACAAAGGTGCCATCCGTGTTCAGCGTCAGGCTACCCCGCGTTGTAGAAGTGAGCGTTGTCGCTGTCAGCACATCACCGTCGGGATCAGTCGCAGCTCCTAAAACACCAGCTGTCGTGGCACCAACACTCAGCACATTACCCCGGTTTATCGAGTAAGCCGCTGGAGGTAGCACCGTTGGAGCAGCATTCGCCGTTAGCGAAATTATCAACGTTGCTAACCGTTGTTCAAAGCCATCTGACAGCCGGTAGACAAAGGTTGCAGTCTCTGTAGACGGAGTTGCCGGAGGCGTATAGACAAACGAACCATCCGCATTTAACTGAATCTGACCAGGGCCGTTCGTGCTGACATTCTCAAGTGGAATGTCAGCTGTGAGCGTATTGCCATCTGGATCAGTGTCATTTGCCAAAACGCCGAGAGCTATTGCCGTTGAAACCGTTGTCACCGTTAAGGGGCGATCGTTTACGGCTGTAAAGGTTTCACCAAGAACATTCGGAGCCTGGTTCGCTACGACAGTGATAAAGGCAGTTGCAATATCAGAGGTTTCACCACCAGTACTAAACTGATAGGTAAAGCTATCGGTTCCCGCGCTGGCTCCAGCAGCCACAGTATAGACAAACGTACCATCCGAAGCAGGAGGGGTAACAAACTGACCTAATGTTGGCCCACTCAACACAGTGATACTCGCCGTGCTGGCACCACCCAACGCATCATTTGCCAGGAGAGGATTACCCGTTGGCGCAACACTCAAAGTTTGCCCCAGCGCGACGGAGTAGGTGTCATCAACCGCATCAATACCCGCTTCAGCATTGACTGTGATTGAGACCGTTGCCGTATCACTTGCGCCAGCCGGATCGATCGCCGCGTAAGTAAAGGTCACAACTTCACCCACGGTCGCGGCTGTCCCTGCACTGGGCGAGTAGACAAAGGTGCCATCCGAATTTAAGGTCACTGTCCCTTTCGTTGGCTGTGCCACCACAGTCGTTGTCAGCGTCGCACCCGGATCAGGATCCAGATCGTTTTGCGTCAGGCTATTAATTGCATCGACGGTCAAAGTGCGATTAATAGCAACGTTAAAGGTGTCATCGACAGCATTTGGCACGGTGTTACTGACAATTGACAGCGTCGCAGTCGCTGTTGTTGTAGCCGTTGCACCAAACTCATCAACTGCAATGTAAGTGAAACTATCAACGCTGCCAGCAACGGCTCCAGGGCCAGGTGTGTAGACAAAAGAGCCATCCGGATTCAGTGTCAACGTCCCTTGGGTGGTTGTCGCGACCGTTTGTACCGTAAATGGACCTGCATCTGAGTCATTGAAACGCACCCCTGTGTCAACATCCACCGATCGCGTCGTGCCTGCCACAACCGAGTAGGTGTCATTCGCAACCACAGGCGGGTTGTTAGTCGCCACGCTGATAAACACCGTCGCTGTATCCGTCAGACCTCCTGCATCGGTAATCTGGTAGACAAAGCTATCGGTACCAGTGAAGCTAGCGGTTGGCACATAAGTAAAGGTGCCATCTGTGCCGTTAAAGCCGATGATTGTGCCGTTATTTGGTGTGGTCGTCGAAGCAATACTGGCTGTTAACGGCGTTCCTTCTGGATCGGTATCGTTCGTAAAGATATCGCGATCAATACCCACTACCAGTGAAGCTGGAGAGGGTAACGCCTGGAAAGTGTCATCCACTGCATTTGGTGGCTGATTGGCCGTCACCGTACCAATCGTGATAGATACCACGCCTGTGTCGGTGGCCTGTCCATCGCTCACCGTGTAGGTGAAGCTATCCACCGTGTTGTCCAACCCAGTCGGGGGAGTATAGGTGAACGTGCCATCGGGGTTCAGCGTCACTGTGCCA
>DVDV01000349.1 GCA_015296075.1 Leptolyngbyaceae cyanobacterium M33_DOE_097
GAAACATTTGTACTGTAGCCAGAGTGTCTAAAGACTTGTGCACTCAATGTTATAAACGGCAGAATGCGGGTTTCAGCCATTCATAAACGTTAAAACCGGACGTTTTTATGAGAATCATTCTCATATCGAGAATTGCTGGGTGCTTCTATTAGTATGTAGCAGTAGCTCACTAAACTTTTAGCCCTTCAAATCCTTGGGAGCTTGCTTAAAGCTGCTTTCTAGTAAAAATGAATTACTAAATTAAATTTCCTTCGATATAATACTAATGGTAATTCAGAGCGATTTAGGATCTCCCTCCCCTTATGGTGGTCTAGATGCAGTTCTTAGCTAGCCTTTTGTTGAGAAGGCTACTTTAGTACTAGGAAGCTTCTACAGCCATAAGTTGTTTTTTGTTGTGTCGCATAGGAGAAGCTCTCTAGAATAAGCCAATCCCGATTTCAAAAAGGTAAATGTCAAGGCATGCTTGGCACGTGGCGGTGAGGGCACGACGGTAAATCTTTTTTACGGAGTTTGGCATTGAATATCTGCGAGGTTGAGTCCTTAAGAGGACTGGCGATTTTCCCTCGTTAACCCTGTCTCTTTGAAGATTGGGCAGCAAGAGCGATATATATTTTGCTCCTGCTGATTCAGTGCCGACTTCCTAACTGAATAGTTTGGAACTCTGTTCATCTCAGGGAAAATTTGCGAGTTCTTTCTTGGAATTACCTCCAGAGGTTTCGCTAACAACCGCACGGAGTAAAACCCATGACAGAACAGAAAACAGTTAATACTGAACAAAACCTAGAAGCTTTGGCGTCTTTAGAGTGTGATTTTGACACTCAATCGTCTCAACTTTCTCTGAAAGCTGAATTTCAACTGCGTTTACCAGACGCCATTTTACGCTTGCTAATTGGGTTAATAGTCGTTGGTTCAGCAGGAACAGGGTTATTGGTAAGCCACTTTCCCTCTGTTGCTCCTCAACTTTCTCCCCCAGCGGAAACTCAACCTCGAAAGTAGGGGTGGGCATCTTCCGCAACAAGCGATTCTAAGTTTAGCGTTTTGACTAATAGAGCCTGGGCATTCGCAGTGCCTGGGCTTTCCTTGTTTGTAGCGATAAATTTTGCCCTGCCCCTACTCTTTGATCTTACTGCCTATTTTTCTAAACGCTTATTCATATAGACTTCAGCACAGGCAAGCTATGCCTCAGGCTGCTTCGCTGCGCGTCCGGCTGCTAAGACGGTAGAGGCTGGCAGGCTAACGCTGGTAAATTGGGGCGATCGCAGGGGTTCATCGCCCTGAAAAACGCGTTCTTCGTACATACCATCGACCCATTCAAAAATCGTGACCTTTTGGGCGATCGGGTCAACAATCCAATATTCAGGGATGTGCCGTCCGGCATATTCTGTCCGTTTGTGGCGGTAATCGCGATTTTCTTGGTTAGGGCTAACAACCTCAACAACGAGCGTTGGGGGTGGCATGTCGTAGGTAATCAGACATTGAGTTGCCCCTTCAAGAGCTGCAACGGCTTCCTCTGACAAAATCATTAAATCGGGTTCGCGTGCGGTTGCTCGCGTTCCACTCACAGCAATTTGTGCCCCAATGCTCAAACAGTAGTAGGGCAAGCCAAGTTGCAAAAAATAAGCAAAGAGAAAAGATGCAATTTGAGTGTTCAGGTCACTCTCAGGCGGTATGGCAATTAGCTCCCCGTTGACCAACTCATAACGGGTGTCGGTGCCATCGTCATAGTTAAGGTATTCCTCAAGGGTCATGAGTTTTATGGCAACAGACATCTTAGGTACCTTCGGTTGGTTGAGCCAGTATGACTCCACCGTGGATTCTCTCATGATATGGCTGCAGCTTTGTGTAACAGGGCAGCGGCAAGTCAGAACGCCTGCCTAAATTGCGCTTTGACCTATCAACCTGGCCTCAGGCTTTCTGACTAAAGTGATACTTCGCGCCTGGTTGAACAGGTTATCCGGAGATGTTTTTAAGCCTTGCCCAAAGTGGCATAACCCAAAATCATGAAAGATTGACGCTGAGCAGAGGAATTGCCGCTTCCTTAACACGTCGCAACAAATTGTGCGAACATAGAAGCAAGGTAAATCTTTAGAAAAATTTTCTCCTAATTCCATGCCCCGTCCCAAACACCAGGCAGTGTTCTTAGTAGACGGCTATAACGTCGTTGGAACTTGGTCTGACTTGAGACAGGTGCGCGATCTCGAAGGGTTAGAAGCAGCCCGCGATCGCTTGGTTGAGGCTTTAGTAGGGTACAGCGCTTATCAGGGGTTTGATACGCGGCTGGTATTTGATGCCCAATATCGAGATGCGTGCAGCACTCGCCAGATCATCACGCCGAATTTGTCGGTTCACTTTACTGACTTTATGCAGACGGCAGATACGTTTATTGAGCGGGCTTGTGCCGACTTTCGGCAAGATCTGCGTAAATTTCACCAACGGTTGATTGTCGCCACCTCTGACCGCGCTCAGCAGCTTACCGTACGGGGCTATGGGGCAGAGTGGATGTCGGCTGAGCAACTGGCCAACGAAGTTGAGGTCACGGTGAAACGGGTGCAGCGTCATCTCAAGTCAAACAAGAAGCCAACTAGTCGATTTTTGGTGCATTCTCTCGACCCAGAAGCGAAGGAGCGCCTCGCCAAAATGCGCTTTGGGAAGCTGAGTTGAATCTTTTTCAAAAAAAATGGGTTCAGGTGCTTGTCAAACGGGGGTGGTTCTGGTTAATATTAGATTCGCGAGTTGAGCGTTCCTCAGTAGCTCAGTGGTAGAGCGGTCGGCTGTTAACCGATTGGTCGCAGGTTCGAATCCTGCCTGGGGAGTTTACGATAATTGGGTTCCATGTTCCGCTTTATTGAATAATGGCGACCCTTCAGAAACCCACTGATAGAAGTCAGTTTGCAGAGTATTGGTCATTAGATCCAGAGATTGTTTTTCTCAACCATGGGTCTTTTGGTGCTTGTCCTCTGCCTGTGTTAGAGCATCAGCAAGAATGGCGATCTCGATTGGAGCGGCAGCCACTCCGCTTTTTTGGCAAAGAGTTTGAGCCAGCGTTAGATAACGCTCGAACTAAGCTAGCTGATTTTGTTGGCGCTGACCCTGCTGATTTGGTTTTTGTGCCCAATGCAACGACGGGTGTTAATGCTGTGCTGCGATCGCTCCGATTTGCGCCGGGGGATGAGTTGCTCACAACGAATCAGGAGTATAACGCCTGCCGCAATGCCCTTAATTTTGTCGCAGAGCGATGGGGAGCCACGATTGTGGTTGCAGACATTCCTTTTCCGATTGAGTCGCCTGAGCAGGTTGTGAGAGCGGTGCTAGAGGAAGTAACGCCCCAGACGCGACTCGTGTTGATTGACCACATTGTGAGCCAAACGGCGCTTGTCTTGCCGATCGCCGAGATTCTGCAACTGCTCAATGCGATCGGCATTGAAACGCTAGTGGATGGCGCACACGCCCCCGGTATGTTGCCGCTCAACCTGCAAGAGTTAGGTGCAACCTACTACACGGGCAATTGTCACAAATGGTTATCAGCCCCCAAAGGAGCTGCATTTCTCTATGTGCAGCGCGATCGCCACGCCCAGGTTCGTCCGTTAACAATTAGTCATGGGGCTAACGATCCCAGATCTGAGCGGTCACGTTTCCACTTAGAGTTTGATTGGATGGGGACAGATGACCCCAGTGCTTACCTGTCTGTGCCGGCTGCGATTGACTTTATGTGTAGTTTGCTGCCTGGTGGCTGGCCCGAACTGATGGCACGGAACCGAGCTTTGGCGATCGCGGCTCAACGCCTGCTTTGCGGCATTCAAGGTAGCTCATCTCCATGCCCTGAGTCGATGCTGGGAGCAATGGCGAGCATTCCGCTGCCAGATGGCTCTCCGAAGGACTTGTATGATGCGCTGACAGGTATCTATCAAATTGAGGTGCCGATTGTTCCGTTTCCGGCTGCAAGCAACCGCTTAGTCCGAATTTCAGCTCAGATCTACAACACAAAGTCTCAGTATCAGTACTTAGCTGATTGTTTGAAACAATTGCTGGAGAAATAGCCTTACAAAACAACACATTCAAATAAAGTTTTTGAAATATTCAATGCGTTCAAATTACGATTCACTTCACTTTTATTTACGGATTCACCTAATTTTTTGAAGAGACATAAAGAACTATTTTTAAGTGCTTAATGTATTAAAGGAGCAGTAGCCCTGAAAGCACTCTAAATTATTTATTTGAGTTAGTAAGGTCAATGAAATTTAATCCCTACTTTGGGATCGCATCTCCTATCCTGTAAGTGAGATTAGGTTGGTTTTTTTAAACTTTTAGTTGCGAAAGATTTCGATTTTGCAACTTTACATAACAAATTTTGGTAGGTGATCTTGTGACAAATTGTCCTTGCTGTTCTGGTGTTCTTCTACGACACGTTCGTCATGACGGGGTGTACTGGTTTTGCATGCATTGTTGGCAAGAAATGCCCGACCTATCAAGTGACGTATTAGCAAGAGCCAAGTCAATGCCCCGTGCCCACTACCGCTCTGCATCGAAAGCTTTGGCAGGCGATCGCAGCTTGCCACTAACCCCTGATCATCAATCAGAAAACTCAACGACAGAAAGGCATGATTTATTAGTTGAGCAACGCAGTTTAGTGGTGTATCACTAAGGCGATGACCTCTGGAGTGCCTGATCGATGAAAGCTTGCCAGGTTGAGTTAGGACTCCAGATTTGATTGAGATAGACAACGGCTTCTTCATGGGGCATCTGACAGCGCAGACGGTGATAGAGATACATGAAAGCCGAAACCCTCATATTTGCAGCACAATGAATAAAAACTGGAGCCGTTTTTGAGGCTGTTACTGCTTCAAAAAATTGCTCTAAATCTGAGACTTGAGGAGCTTCCCACTCAACCGGGATGTGGATGTACGTCATGCCTAACTGCTCGACCCGTTCTTTTTCGTCGGGGATGGCATCGGTAGAGGTAGTCAAAGCGAGGTTAATCACCGTTGCAAAACCTGCCTGTTGAATCAGGGGCAGTTGCTCAGTCGTGGGCTGTCCGGCTGTGGCGATCGCCTCTGAAATAGGTAGGTAAGCGTTAATCTCTGAGAGCTGCATAACAATCGATTGTAGGGTTGTCAGAGCAACGTAAAACGCATACCCCTTTAGGGGGCAAACTTATCCGGTTTTATTGAACTCTTAAGGATCGCGAATTTAATCAATCCGCAATCTGTAAGGGCAGATTTAGCAGACTCATCTGTACCCTGCAATGGATTTAACGGCAAAACCTGCCCCTACCAAACATCGAACTTATTTAATTTCCATTCCTAAGCCTTAAGACTCTTTGCGGGGAAAGGTCGGTAACTCGACTGCTGCTAGTGACTCTCGCTTCTTTGTCGCCCGCTTGGGGTAGAGCGTCGGCGAAGGCGAGTCCTTGGGCATTCCGGGAATGTTTTGGAGACTGGCAGCAGCTTCTGGCGAGGAGCTTTCGCATTCCGCTGTTCGCAGTGATGCCTGGGCAATGGTTTCAGAGCCATCAAACCGCAGGTTGGTCGCATACGCTGGCTCACTCATCCCTTCAGATTGCAGTTGCAACATTTCTGCCGGAGGATTGGTTCGCAGCGTCTCGGCAACACTAGGGGCAACGGTTTCAATCAGCTTAGCCAGGTCTTGCCATAAGACTTGAGTCGTAGTTTCACCCGGTAATGTTTCTACTCCCTGCTCTGCTGCAACAGAAGGCACTGCTGCATCGCTTGCCGCGATCGCCGCTTCATCCTGTAGCTCTACTCCCGCAGTTGCTTCTGTGGCTTCATTACTGAAAACTTCTAGTGCGAGTTCTGGTTCGCTTGCAGGCGGTTCAAGCACTTCTGTTGAGTCTGCTGCGGTTTCGATGGGTGCGGGGTTCTCCGGTTCATCGTCCTGATTAAAGAGTTGCGCGATCGGTTTTAGCAATGAATCGTTGAAGTGTTTGGTGCCTCGATTAGAGGGGGCTGACCACGGCTGCACTGGGGGATTGTTGACCCGCACAGTTGGTGGAGTCATCGCGGGTTGAGTGGGTTGCTCGGCTTCAACGGCAGACTCAGCCACTTCTTCTAAGACGGTTGGCAAATGAACAGGTGTTTCCAGCGATCGCTCCAGAGCGGCCTTAAATTGCAGGGTTTGTTGTTGCTGGCGGTGTAAGCGCAGGCGCAGGTCGTGACAATCACTCTCAGCCTGGGCGCGTTGTTGGCCTAAGCTAGCGCACTGTTGCTGGAGAACAGCCACATTTTGCTCAAGATCGCCGATATACTGACGACTCTTGTGCAACTCGGTCTGAAGCGTCTCAACCAAGATTTGCTGCCGTTGATTGGCTTGATGCGAGAGTTCTAACTCTTGAAACAAACGGCTAACCTGCTCCTGGCTGGCAACTAACATCGCTTGAGCGGGATGGGCGCTGGCTGCTGCCGGAGTCAAACCTGTTTGCTGCCTATCCTGATCAAACTGAGTTTGAATTTGAACTTCGGTCAAGTCATTTTCAAGCTGCACAACTTGCTCACGCAAGAGGTGATTTTCTTGCTGAAGGGTTTGCACGAGGGCTGTAAGCTCAACGACATCCATTTGAGCAGATTCTACCGCTGCGGTTGTGGATGTTGACTCAGCGGCAGGCGAGGTCGCACTCTCTTGTGCAATGGAATCGACACTGATTGCTCCTGGAAAATCGACCGTTTGCCATTCAGACGATGTCTCTGCTGGTTCATTAGGGGCGATCGATGCTGACGCAGAAACACTCTGACCGGGGTTTTCAAATTCACTCATGGCACTTGATCCTGGTATGAAATGACCTCAAGCAATCAAATTAAGGGTGTGCATCCTATATCCAGCGTTGTATCGGACGAACCGTTTTTATCGGTTTTGTATTTAAGTCAAGCAGGCTAACTCTTGGGAAAAAAAATGATTAGAGCTGATATCCAGATTTAGCGTGACATAGTTTTCAAGATTTGTATCACATTTCTCGCGGAGACAAACACTTTTTCTGCACCAAATACACAAAAGTTCGGATAAAACGCCAATTTTAGCTGTTACAACAACTGGTGAACGATCCGAGATGATTTGATAGCTGAAACATCGGAGTTCATTGCTACGGCTTTGATGAACCTTGTAAATGCGACTGCGAAAGAATTTTAGGTAGAGCCAACTTGAACGTTTTAAGCCCAGATAGCAACAAGACGATTCAGCGCTAATCTTAAAAAGGGGTTCTCAAATGTTGCTTTTACGAGATTTTCTTAGTTGCGTTTGACGCTCACAGATTGTTGCTGCCGAACGGTTTCAATCACGCGTTGGAGCGTCTCCTGGTGAATCAATGCGCGGTCATGAAAGAAGTGCAGGCGATCGCGGGATAGCTCCTCACCATTGGCGTAGACCTCTAACCAGGCGCGACACATTTCGTTCGGATTATCTGGCAAGTTGTGCATTTCCCAACCGGGCATTTCCGTGTCGGCCATCAGTTGCTGCACTTTGGGGTCATAGCTCAAAGCAAAACAACGGCAACCTTCTGAGGCCGCCATGATCAGCCCATGCAACCGCATTGCGATCGCCATTTCCACCCCGCGAAACACCCCCTTGATCTGCTGCGGGTCTTCGAGCACAAGAATCTCGCTGACGCCTGCTAAGTGAGGCTGGATCTGCTTGGCGATCGCTAAATCCTGTGATTTTTGAAAGGGCACCAGCAGAATGTAAGCATCCGTTGCTTTTTGAAACGCGACAAGCGCTTGAGTTAAGTGGTCTAACCGTTCGGGGGTGAGTTGAGCATGAGGCCGTAAGTTGACCGCCACCCGTGGAGCGGGTAATCGCCATAATCCCTCAACCGGGATCGAATCGAGTGCCCACACGGGGTCAGGAGCGATCGCAAAGGGAATCCCCCATTTTGATAAGTAAGCGGCTGAACCCTGGTCGCGCACGCTCACCGCCGTACACCCTGCAAACGCTGACCGAGCGACCCAACGAGTAAAGCGCCGTTTCAGCGGCCCAATCCCTTGAGCCAGGGCGATCGTCTTCAAACCCATCCACTGCGCCAGTTTCATCAGTCCAGTGTAGTAAAGGGGACTGGCCCAGCTCGTCGCATCTTGAATTAAACTACCCCCGCCCCAGACAAAGACGTGCGCACTGCGCATCGATTGCAGCACCGCCCCGACTTGTTTGCGGTTAACTACCACAGCTTGCGGGTAGCGATTGGCCGTCAATAATGGATTGCCTGAAAGAATGACGGGTGTTACGTCTTTAGGCAAGGCTTGCAAAACTGCGGCTAACAATGCCTCATCGCCAGCATTCCCCATACCGTAGTAGCCACACAAAACCACCCGAATTTGCCCCATTGCCTCGCCCTGCTCACAGTAACCCTTACAATAGCTGGATAGGGACGAATCGTCAGCAGGTCAGCGCGAGAAGTCGAATCCCTGGATGTTTGCGTTCTGCCCCTCCAATACCCAATTCTTCGTTTTTGGCTGTTTGTCATGCATGCTCTTTCGCTACCAACCTGGCTTATCCATATCTCCAGTGTCCTTGAGTGGATTGCGGCAATCTGGTTTATCTGGCGATATGGCGAAGTGACGGGCAACCGTGCGTGGAGCTGGGTTTCATTCGCGATGTTGCCTGCGTTAGTCAGTGCGATGTGTGCTTGTACCTGGCACTTTTTTGACAACAATCCTGCTTTGAGTTGGTTGGTGATCATTCAGGCCGCAACAACGTTGATTGGCAACACAACCTTGATGTTTGCCGCTGGCTGGCTCTGGTATCGCTCAAGAAAACCGCGATCGCTTTCCTTAAACAGCTTGGCTCCCTGGTTTCTCTTGTTGCCACCTACCTCATTATTTGCTGTTTCTAAAGAAAATTTATTTGCTTTTTCGCTGTTTCCCTATCTCGGTTTTTTGTGGTTTTTGACCCGCAGCAAACAAACTCCACGTCTCGCCCTGTTCGGCTTCTACATGACACTGGTGTTTGTGATGGTGACGATTCCCGCGGGGATTTACGCGAAGGTGCAGTATCAAGCTGAGTTAGCCAACGTCGATTGGCTCCACGGTGGCGCAGAGGTCTTTCTTACACTTGCCAACATTTTGGTCGTTTTGGGCTTTCGCAAAGCCGTGATTGAAAAGGAAGCCCAATTAATTTAAGCCTCTGGATTGAAGAAAAATAGTGTCTATTCACCTCTCGCCTGCCACAGTCGGATCTCCAGTAGGGACGTACGGTTTAGCCATTCACACCTCAAGTTCTGATTTTGGCTTGGCAATTAGTAACTTTTCTCGCGATCGCCGGGTTCAAACCTGGGTACTCGGTCGAGATTTGTCGATGTACTTACACACTTACCTCGTCGATTTTTTGCAGCCGCAAAGCTGGTCTGATCTGGCATTTATTGCGGTTGCAAAAGGCCCCGGTGGATTTACCGGCACTCGTCTGGGAGTTGTGACTGCTCGCACTCTAGCTCAACAGCTAGAAATTCCGCTCTTTGGCATTTCGTCACTTGCTGCGATCGCCTATGCCGAATCTTTGAAAGGGGTGCAAGACGCGATCGCAATCCAGATGAAGGCGCAACGGGGAGAGGTGTTTGGCGCAATTTATCAGCCCACAACCACAGGTTTAGAAACCCTGCTCGAAGATACGGTTCTGCCGCTAGAGCAATGGCAACACCAGCTGTCTGCCTGGAGCGAACCACTCAAGCTCGTTGTGATTGAGGAAGGCGTTGGTAGCACCGTAGACAGCTTACTCGCACTGGCTCACTTGAAATGGCAACAGGGCGATCGCTCCCATTGGGCAGATACCTTGCCGTTTTATGGGCAGCACCCCGTAGACCGTTAGACGTGCTGCATACTGCTAAAGTCACCTGTGCAGCTGAAGCAAGAGAGGCAGCATGATTTCGCAGTTCCGGTCTCAGCAAGAAGTAATGGGATTTGTGTATGGCTTTTTGGGGGTGCTGGTTTTTAGTTTGACTTTGCCAGCTACCCGCGTGGCTGTTTCAGGTTTTGACCCGGTGTTTGTGGGGCTAGGGCGGGCGGTTGTGGCCGCAGTCTTATCTCTCATTTTGCTGGTTGTGACGCGTCAACCTTTACCACCGATAAGGTTTCTGCCCAAGTTTTGTATTGTCGTTGCGGGGGTTGTGGTTGGCTTTCCTTTGTTGTCAGCGATCGCCATGCGAGATGCCCCCGCTTCCTACGGTGCTGTGATTACAGGGTTGTTGCCGCTCTCAACGGCTCTCTGTGGTGTTTGGCGAGCGGGCGATCGGCCCTCTCTGGCTTTCTGGTTGTTTGCCAGCTTAGGCAGTGCATTAGTTATGGGCTTTGCGTTGCTGTCAGGCAGCGGCTCGCTCAGATTAGCCGACATCGCCTTATTGGGGGCAGTTGCAGCGGCAGGGTTGGGGTATGCCGAAGGCGCAGTACTATCACGCACTTTTGGCTCCTGGCAAGTGATTTGCTGGTCGTTGTTGTTGTCGATGCCCGTGCTGTTGCCGATTGTGTGGCGACATATTCCGGCTGACTTTTCAGCGATTTCGTTGAGTGCTGTGCTGAGTTTTGTATATGTCAGTGTTTTCAGTATGTTTCTTGGCTTTTTTGCGTGGTATCGCGGTTTGTCTCTCGGTGGAGTCGCGCGGGTAGGTCAGGTGCAACTGCTGCAACCCTTTTTAACTATCCTGGCTTCGGCAATCTGGCTCGGTGAGCCACTCACATTGACCACTCTCCTGTTTGCCGCCGGAGTGATTGTCTGTGTTGCTCTCGGCAGAAACACGAGGATCAACACAACAAGCAGCTAGCCCACTACCAAAACCCCCCGACTTCTCTTAGAAACCGGGGGGTTGCAAAACAAATAGCGTTTAGCTAGCGATGATGTACTCGCCGATCGCACCCTTTTGTTTGCGGAGCTTATTCAAAGCCTCGCGCTCAATCTGGCGCACGCGTTCGCGGCTGATATTGAGTAGATCGCCAATCTTCGCTAGAGTCAGGGCTTGCCCATCTTCTAAGCCAAACCGCAGCATAATTACTTGCCGCTGTTGAGGTGTCAGGTCTGCCATCATTGACTCTAAATCGGTTCGCAATGAGGATTGGGTGGCAAACTCTTCAGGCGTGATATTGGGGTCTTCTAGCAAATCGCCCAATTCAGTATCCTGGTTATCACCGACGCGCAAATCGAGCGACAGAGGCACGCGTGCCCGTTCCAGGCATTCTCGCACCTGGGTGGTTGAAAGTTCTAACAGATCAGCCAGCTCACCCACGGTGGCCGCCCGCCCTAGCTTCTGAGCAAGTTGGCGCTGTGCTTTCTTAATCTTGTTGAGCTTTTCTGTAATGTGGATGGGTAGGCGAATGGTGCGGCCTTTTTCGGCGATCGCGCGAGTAATGGCTTGCCGAATCCACCAATAGGCATAGGTGCTAAATCGATATCCTTTGGTTGGGTCAAACTTTTCAACCCCGCGCTGCATCCCAATCGTGCCTTCTTGAATTAAGTCCAGTAAGTCCACATTGCGCTTTGTATATTTTTTCGCAACGGAAACGACAAGCCGCAGGTTGGCCTCAACCATCTTGCGCTTAGCATACTCACCTTCGGCGATCGCGCGCTCTAATTCTGCCTCAGATAAGCCAACTTCCTGACTCCACTCTGGCAGAGTCAAGTCTCGCCCTAACTGCTCACTTAAGGCTATTTTTTTCTCCGTTAAAGCAACTAGACGCTGTACATGCTTACCATAAACCACTTCTTGCTCATGAGTTAGCAAGGGCACACGTCCAATTTCACGTAAATAGGTACGAACGGGATCAGTAGAGTTTTGCGGAGTTTTCATGATGTCTGCTGACAAATAAACACGAGAGTAGAAAAAACAATTGGCTGCGCTGCCTGCAACCTCTGCACCAGCTAACGTTCAGAATTCAACTAAGAGGGAGATGAAGGGAAGGAAAAAGTCTCACCTCAGAATTTGGATCAATGGCTCTTCCAAAACGGAACCGTTAAGCCCAAAAAGCCATGCCCTTAAGCTGAGCTACCACTTAAGCCAATGAAAGATCTTGCCAAACTTGCTCCTAAGCAAATCTTGAGTGGAAAGCCATTGGAAACTTGAAAATGAGTGATCGTTAACAATCGTTACAATTATTAAAGCACAGGTCACTTGAAAGTTAAAGAGTTGGATCCTCACCTTTCTCATTCTAGCGCCAGAAATTTTCTTGCTGTGTGTTTCAGAATAAGCTGAAATGCTTTTGGGGAATGCATCTTAGGAAACAAAATTGGGAACACCAATTAATCTATCGGCAGAGAGATTGTTTTATAAAAATACACAAAAGCATAGATAAGCTTAATCTTTTTTACAGAAAGCTGAGAAAGCCTGAGCCTTCCTTCCGATGGGCCGCAAATCTTGGGGGATTACAAAACAATTAAAATGAGGTACCTGCCATTCTCACAAAATAGTTCCCACTTGAGGTGAGATTCTAGACTATGGAACAAAACGCTTCGAGTAAATGTCCTTGAGGTCTGTCTTCCCACCCCAAAGCTGCGTCTCTGTGAATAAAATCCATCTCTAAGACAAGAAAATATAAGTGAGATGACTTATAACAGTGAAAGGTAGACTGAGATCTTGCACCAGTTTCAACAAGGGGTTGCCAAAGAAGGAAAAATCTGAAAGAAAGGGCGTAATCAAAATTTAACTGAACGGTTATGGAAACCATTGTTCAACACGCCCAAGGATTAGTGTATAGCCTGCTTTGCC
>DVDV01000307.1 GCA_015296075.1 Leptolyngbyaceae cyanobacterium M33_DOE_097
AACAGAATAGACACTGACAGAGCATCAACTTTGAACTGGATTTAGTTACAGAAAAGTAGATACATTGCTGTATCTAGAAAACTAAGCTGCTTGGAAAAAGAAGACTGACCCCTTGACACCCCCACGGCTTCATAGTCGATTGAGTTCAGCGGCGGCGAGTAACTTTTACACCCCACCAACAACTGCTATTCGCCGCTGCAACGATTTGTTAGCAGCGCACCCTACTCAGAAAAGCCGACAATTTAATATTGACGCTTTAAAAAAAGATTAAATCCTTAAATAGGGGTCTTAGTAGCAAACGACCAGAAAATCGGGTTAAGCCTGAAAGTCTGATGATATAAGGATTATACACGAGCTACGGTTAGTTCTCGTTGATTATTACACTGGTACTACTCAACGAGAAAATAATGGTTTCAGTATTGAAATAAATTTATATTATCTATGTAATAAAACTTAACACGGGTTTCTGTTCGGATGATGCTCTTACTCCTCTTCTTGCTGCCTTCTTCTTCGCTGTTGTTCCCGTTGCTGTTGCTCTAAGAAATAAGCCAGGTCTTCTTCGGCTCGACGGTTTGCTTCATTGAGTGCGGTATCATTGCTATCGCCTCCGCAGGAGACAATACAGCTAAATAAAGCCGCCGCTCCAAGTGCTAAGACTGTGCTTTTGATTTGTTCGCTTTGAACTACACCATCGGCAATTCTGACTTGGTTCTGCGCAAGATTAGCTGTCATGACGATTAACTCATCACATTTCTTGACCGCAGCACTGTTGGAAAGAAATTGTGTCATGGGTCTGACACATTCCTTTTGTGCATTGCGAGAGTTTAGAAATGCAACCAAATCACCTTGCTTGCCTCGCAGTTGTGGATAATTATACCCACGATTAATTTCCAACTGACGCATTTTAACTGTGAAATTATAAAGTGTATTATACACTTTTTCACAGGTGTAACCGTACGCTTGTACAGGTTTACCATTGCGACGATTGCCTATCACACGAGTGGGTAGTTCGTTTTCACAGATACTTGCAATCACGATACCTAACTGCGCTGCTTGCTGTGCATCTCTTTCTGCCAATTGCTGCAACGGTGTTAGCCGTGTTTGACCATACGCGGGTATGGTAGGAACAGACATGGTAGATAAGGTGAAAGCGACAGTAGTAAGACCGATGAGACCAGTTTGAAGTTGTTTCAACATGTGAGAAGGTTTCCAACTAAAAAATTAATCCAATATGCCAGGGCTATTTCATTCTGAATCTCGACATTTTGCCTAAACGAGAATGAATCGTTTTAAGACCCAGGTATTTAAGTCTTCGATGGCTGAGGTCACCCAAGCTGGTCGCTCAAACCTAGAATGAAATAACCCTGTTTTAGGAGTCCTTCCAACTCCCCCGAACGACTTCGAGTCGCACGGCTAACGACCAAGATAAGCGGCGACAAGCGAACTAGAACGTCGCACAGAACCTTTGAATCGCCGCTTCATCGACTTGTTAGCTGGCTGTCCTCTCCGAGATCTCCAAAACACGATCACAACATCCTGCAATTACCGATCTCCTCTGCCATACACGGAGGAAACTGAAGGCTGAAAACAAAATATTGGCATGAAAGCACTTGAGCATTTGAACTTAACGTAGGAAAACTCCCATAGTTCTCCTAAATTCATTGCTTTTTACCAGAATGAATTGTAATCTCAATGCGAAATGCTCCACTATTATTACCAGGTTCATTATCATTAACTAAAAATTCTAATATTCCTGGTGCTGGGAGTTCCACTTCTCTTACCTGATCCCATCCTACACCAATCGGAGACCAACCCTCTAAATCTCCCATTCCCGGCTTATAAAACCTTGCCATAAGGCGACCATGTGGGACATCTACGAAGTAATTGTAAGTTGGATCAACGATAATACCATTTGGTCCTCCAGAGCCAGCGAATAATCCAAATTGTATGACCCCAGTTGCCCTAATTCTAATTCTGTCTCCAGATCTGATTGATATATCTGTATTAATATAGCTGTTAGTTTGAAATGTTGTAACTTTTAGAGTACTTAACCAGTCGTATACATCTCTGATGTAAGAAGCCTGATTACTTTGTGCTGCATTATAAAAATTCTGACCGAACTCATCAACAAATTTATAGTAAGGTACAGCACCAGCAGTTTGACATACTGTATCGAGTCCAGATGGAGCAGACTCACACACTCTTGACATTTCTACCAAAAACTCATCATCACAAACATTCTTTAATTTGCCAGGAGTTGCATAACATCTATCATGATTATTACAGACTGCCCTAAAAGCTATATTCCATTGAGTGGGAATTCTAATATTGTATATTTCAGTAGAGCAGCCATTTACTGACGCATGATAGGGGAAACTAGATTTAGGATACCTAGTTCTCATCGCCTCATTCACATCTTCTGGAGATATACCTCGTTTAGTTACCTCATCTTGTAAATCACGAATTGGGCTTGCCATTGTAGGCATAATAACTGTGGTTACGCTCAACACACAAAAAATCATCAATTGATGCAAACTTGAGATGCGAGAAGAAAAGAATGGTTTCATAGTTTACGTGCCTAGCTTCGAAGCCTGCAAACCTCATTAACCAAGCCTTGCAAAAAATTATTGGTTGGAGCAGCCCAAGGTTCATTAACTACCTCTCTAGTTACCCTGTCACCCCTGGAGGAAAACGCGCGGTAGCCTACTGGTCTTAGCTGGTTCTTATCACAAAGAACTCCATAAGAAAAAAATTTAGGATTATCGGATGTGGTATCAGCAAGAAAATCGATCGAATAAGTTTTGATCTCTAACTTGAATATCTCCTTTGTCTCGTAAGTATAGTAGCTATCTTTGCTTCCAGGGATAATGACCCATTGCCCTGAGCGAACTGTAACTCCCGCAGAATTCCTGAATTGTTTCGTAGTCGATTTTTTGATTAACTCTGCCATCTCTGATTTTGGGTCGAATTTCTGGGAGACTTGGACACCATGGAAAGTGCGACTCTGACCCATTGCCGGATGGCTAGGCAATAACCAAATGCTGGCTAAACCGCCCAAAATAACGACTCCTGAGTTAAGCGCTAAACTGCTGCATCGCGACCTTTCAGCAACAAAATTAGCCACTTTACGTAAGATGCCTCTTTGCATCATGTTTGTTCTCCGTAGAAATTCTAAAGACTGCTAATTCTAGACAAATTCTTTATAGGGTGGGTTGAACATCGTGAAACAGACGCCAGCTTTTGCATTGTTAGGTTCCGCTATCGCTAACCCAACCTACACCTTGACATTGCGCGAGTGTTCAACGGGTTTTGTGGCCGACTGTACAATTAACCGTCACAGTTAGAAGAAGGGGGTCTCTCACCCGCTTTCACGTAGACTTGGTAGGGTCTGTTGGAGCCATCAGGCCCGTATTCCCAACACGTAACAGAACGTCCGCCTTCTTGCTGGTTTGAACCAGAGCCTCCTGCAAATAGCATTAATAGAAAAAGTGCAGCAGTTTTATTAGCCTGCGCTCTTTGAGCTTGCTGTTCATCTAAGTAGGCTTTCTTAGCTTCTGGGGAAAGACTTTCAAAATGCTGCCGCAGCTGCTCTGCTTCTAGTCGCTGTTCCTCAGTCGCCGCCTTTTTAGCTGCTTCCAGTTCCCTCTGTCTGCGCTCCAGTTCCTGTTGGCGTTCCAGCCGTCGCTGTTCGCGCTCCTGGCGTCGCCTTTCGGTGCGTTCCTCACGCTCCCTTTTGCGTTGCTCGCGTTCGAGTCTACGTTGTTCACGTTCAATTATTCTGAAGGGATCGGTAGAGACGAACGTTTCAGTTGATCGAGAACCCTGCTGAGAGACTATCTCGATCGCAGCAACCGAGTTAAGGCCGATGCAATAGATGAGAGCAGTAGATAAACAGCCAACAGGCTTGAACCTCATTAGAAATCTCCCGGCGCATACATGGCGAAGGCATCAGAAAAACTGTTTAGTTAATTAGTCACGAGAACTTTATTTATCGATATTTTCATTTCTCAATATCCTGTAAGTCAACATCTTTGCAAAGAATTTACGCAAGGAAACCAAAGTAGCCTTGAACTGAAATTTCTCATTGCTGTTTTGCCTTGTTGTATTCCATCTTCGTAAAAAGATGAGCCAGCTAAAGAATCTATGTAAGCCGTGGGAAAGTAGAAGAAACCACTCAAACCACCTTCCCACAACTGGAGGATAACATGAAGATTCTGGCAATCGACCTGGGCAAATACAATTCGGTTGCTTGCTTGTTCGACACCAATACTAACCAAAGTGAGTTTGAGACGATCGCCACGCAACGATGGTCACTAGAGCAACTTCTCAAGCAAACCCAACCCAACCAAATTGTGATCGAAACCAGTTCGATTACAGGCTGGGTGCACGACTTTTGTCAAAGCCTGGGATATCAGGTTTTGGTTGCCAACCCCAGTGCCGAAGCATGGCGATGGAAAAATGTAAAACGCAAAACGGATAAAGATGATGCGCTCAAACTAGCGAAACTGAGATCTTGCACCAGTGTCAGTAAGGGGTTGCCAAAGAAGGAAAAATCTGAAAGAAAGGGCGTAATCAAAATTCAATTGAACGGTTATGGAAACCATTGTTCAACACGCCCAAGGATTAGTGTATAGCCTGCTTTGTC
>DVDV01000311.1 GCA_015296075.1 Leptolyngbyaceae cyanobacterium M33_DOE_097
ACAAAGCAGGCTATACACTAATCCTTGGGCGTGTTGAACAATGGTTTCCATAACCGTTCAATTGAATTTTGATTACGCCCTTTCTTTCAGATTTTTCCTTCTTTGGCAACCCCTTACTGACACTGGTGCAAGATCTCAGGTAACGCATTAGACTGATGGCTTTTTTCTAACTCACTAAGAATTTCGTAAAGATTATAGTAAAGAGCACTGACGCCATTCCTGAGAATATAATATTGCGACAAGTAGCGCAGATTAATTTTAGATACGGCTAATCCCTGTTCAATAAACAGCGGGCAACTGCTTATATTTTCTTCTCCATCAATACCTTTTAACATTGGGCATTCAGGCGGGCGATCTTGGGGCCAATAATGGCACACAGAACAGGGAATACCGATTAATGTCTGAATCAATTTTTCATGCTTCTCATTATTTTCCCCGTTCGAAAGCAAGGTTTGTTGCACCGATTCGGCCAGTTTAAGCGCAAGATCAATATAGAAACCTGCATTAATGCCAGGGCCTAGAAATGGAACTAAATTTCCATTCTTTAAATCTTCAATAATGAGTCGATAGCGAACGCTACTTTCATCTAATGGAAGTGGCACATAATTTCTAGGGGGCAGGGGCTTGTTCAACAAGAAGTGTTTGGTGAATTCGGCTGCAACGGTTGTGGCATAAACTTGCCAATCGTCATTCTTTTGAGCATCTGCGCGATCGCTGATGCCTCTGATGACCAAGCAAGGAACGGGTTTATCCTGTTTCCAGGCGGCTGCACTCACGCCGTAGCCTTCCATTTCGATCGCGTCAATTTTGCGATTGTTTTTGGCAATCTCATCACGGATTTCAGCGTTTGCGATCACCCGTTCCCCCGACGCTATAACTCCTCGATGAATTGCAGGCCGAATCGCTGTAGCATCAGGTCTTTGAATTGGAATCGGAGCCTCCCATTGAGAAATACTGATGACTCTATCCCACAGTTTTGCATTTGCCGGGTATTGTTTTGGCTCTGGCAAATGACCTGTTAGGGCATCTTTACCACGTTCGTAGTAATAGACTTCTTGCCCGATAACCAGATCTCCGACCTTAACGCTTTCTCGCGCGGCTCCGGCAATCCCCACCATAAGAATTGCACTTGGGTTCCAGACTATAATTGCGTCTGCTACAGCTAGGGCGGCATCGACAGCGGCAGCGTCTGGTAACTGGGTGACAGCAATTTCATAGTATTGGTTATTGCCAACCGCCAGTTGTTTTCTCCAATAAGTTCGGATTCCCTTATAGATGCGATCGCCATCTCCCATTTGTAATGCCTGACAAACTGCCTGACGCTCAAGCTCGATTGCAGTAAGAATGACAAAATCAACTTGGTTTTCTCCCATATCACAGTTCCCTTCACCCTAATGACTTTAAAGTTGAGTTAAAGCACTCACTCGTTATCGTCCTTTAGCCAAGTCTGCTCCGATAACAAGCTCGATAGCTAAAATTACAAGAAGAGCCAATTCTACCCATGCTAGAACTTGGGCGAGTGGATGAATTGGATGCACTATTATCCTAAAAGCGGCCAAAGCTGCGATGCCTGAAACGACAAATACAATTTCATCAATAATCAGTTGCTCAATTTTGCGCCGCTTCCGGTGTTGGTCGCTCCTATGAGCTACTTCCCAACCTAGAATGGAGTCAATCTCTTCAATATCTGCGCCGGATCGACTCGCTAAGCGGGTGATTTTTTCGATCAGTGTATAGCGGATATATCGGCCAATCGCGGTGATTTTCTGGTCGTTCACCAGATATGTCCAACCCAGCACGAGGCTAACCCAAGGTAGTGCTAGTAGGGCGTAGGCGTTTCCTTTCTCTCCCAGTGCAAAGGCTAAAACCGTAGTAAAGACAGCTAGGGTTACGTATAACAGATTGTCTCGAAAGCCGATTCTCTGAGCTTGCTCGTCCTTAAGTTTGCCATATTCTTGAAAATATATACTTAATATTTGTTGCTTCTCATCTGTCATAGAAGCCTCCTATTAAATCGTTCTGCCAACTCAATTTTGAGTTCAATGAACTTGCCGATTTGAGATCGCTAGAATCGCCAAAATAAATATTTAATACCAGCATTTCACTCAATCATCTGAAATTAATTGAGCTAAAACCCTATCCATGAGATTGTTTGTGTCCGCGATTAGGCTTACACTCCCACCTATTAGTCTAGTGATCCCTATTGATGTCGTAACACCCTAGTAACAAAACTATTCTTTTTAGCGAGAAATCTTAGCTCTTAAAAAGCCTACAAAAAAATAAGGGCGAGTAGTGTGGCCTTTGAGGATTACTTTAATATCATCTAAATCTATTCGGTCTGAAGATTATCAGTTTTTATCAATTCCTTTCACACTATTACGTTGATCCTATTTAGCTGATTAACTCTGGTAGGATCAAGGTATAAATAGCATGAAGGGAGAGATAATTTATGTTTCTGATGCAGAAGAATAGCCGGAATCTGGTTGAAGTTTTGTCAATGCAAAAGCTGTTTGATCCTTTCTCTTTAGAGGTGACGGCTCAAAGCCACTCTGGTGAGGAACTTCAAGACCCAGAAACATTCCTTAAATCTGAACTTTTGTTTCCTTCTGGAGAACAGTTACCTCGGTGCTGGGTTGACCCAGATTATCGGGATGAGCATCGAAATGCCCCAAATGCTACTGTGGTTCGGTGACGCGATCGCACAGTTAATTGAGTGGGTTTTAAACGGTGGCACTCAACTGTTTTCTAAGTATAAGTCTGTGTGAATTAGGCGCATTATAGCAACTTAAACATGGCATGATCGACAGTGAGCGATCGTGCCATTAAAACTATAAAGACTTATTTTCTAAATTGATTACGAAATAAAAGCTCAGAGCTAAGATTGCCAAATTGCTTTCTAAGCTCTGAGCCGATCTGTTTAGCTGTTACCCAGCTTCATCAGACATACACACCCTTTACACTAAACCTTGACCTTTATGGCGAAAATCATGTTCTATGGTCAATCTCCCCATTTCATCTTCTTGTAGCTCCTCCAGTTCATGAGAGCGTTGAATCCTTTCCTCCTCTTGCTTCTGTCTGAGGTCTCCAGGTTGGTTGATGTACATTTCTGGTTCAATCGCGTAGTTATTTAACCTTCCATCTGGATCAATGGTATAACCCGTTCTTCGAGGCGTTTTGGGTAATTGTTGAGTATTCATACCTGTCTCCTCAATTATTCACTAAATTTGAGTGCAGCTTGCTCTAAGCAGGAGTTTTCATTGATTCCTGGCTTTTCAATGGTAACCGTTCAGGGGGTGCAGTCTTGAATCGGTAGCAAAGAGGGTGCTGGTAGACCTTGGCGAGAGGCACGACACGCTTGCACTAAATACTCCAACACCGAGCGATTTTGGGCACGCAAAGAAGTGGTTACCGTCAGCA
>DVDV01000219.1 GCA_015296075.1 Leptolyngbyaceae cyanobacterium M33_DOE_097
ATGCTTGGATGGAGCGGTGCAAAAGTTTGGTTAAGAACTTTGAACGGACACTGGCACATGCGACCGCGAAACTCAATCTTTGCTTTATCCGCCTGATGCTCAAGCGCCTAGCCAATGAATAGATATCAAATGGGTTCTATATGGAACTCCACGATAGTTAAGCTCAACTTCTGGAGGAAGAACATCAGCTATGAAGGATGGGTACTTGATAGTGATACCCCGATATTTCCCTTCACCTGTGTACCCACGTAACTTGCTTGTAACCGTAGCGGGTTCATAGGTAATGCCGCGATATTTGAGTTTCATAACCTCACCTCTGCTTTAACTATCTGAAGAAGTTACAGAGCTATATAAACTCACACCACAGCAAAGACTCTATTATAAAATCGATCTGCAATACTACATTCTTGAATGCAACTTCTAGTAGCCTGAATAATAGTGACCGAATAAACAAGAGTCTCAATTATTCAGAGAGGAAGCTTTTAACTCTAGTCTTCCTCTCTGAGCCGATCTGCTATTTGATACAAGGCTGCCTCCACAGTCATCTCTTGAACCTTGGTTTCGTCGCCTCATTACACCATTGATGTAGTTGCCTCGTCTTCAGATCCTCGTTCAGTTGTACTCTTTACTATTCTCGCTATAAGCTTTGAGTATTTCTGCTTGATCTACATCTCTGTAAGCTCCGATCCCACTTATATATTAACATAATCAGCGTCAAATGGGGTGCGATCGCCTACTTTTTGCAGTAATTAGTGCTAGTTTTAACAGTAATCAGGTACTACACTTAGCAAAATTAAGTTTAACTCAAATTCGCCGTTGTTAACCTGTTCTCTAAGTAGATTGTTGCTTAAGATTCAGCCCCCTTATTGGTCATCGACATTAACTTTAAAGTTGACCTGCTAAATCTAAAATTAACATCCTCCTTCAATAAATTTGCTGTCTTAAGTGAGCTTTAATTTATTGTTTCTCATCTCTCTACTCCTCTAGGGAGTAAGGAACTGATAGCCTAAGCTCCCTTTGCAAGACCAGTGGATACTTGGTTTTGCTATGCAAGCAGCTTAATTTCATGTTCTAGCTGAGGTTGGCGATCGCTCTGTACCTGTCGCCTTTATCCCGCTACCAGTAGTGTGTCTGAATAATAAGCAAACAAACATCAAGAAATTCTTTCTAGGCTTGGTGCGAGGTGGTTTGAGAGATACTGAGAGAACTGCCATGCTTCTTTTTAGGCACTATATATAGCAGGTTTTACATGAATCTGTTGGAGGTGGAAAGACTATCACAGTAGGGGAATTTTCTATTTCTAGTGGCGCTGTGATGATGAAATCAGTTCACAAGTTCAAGGCAGTTAATTGTAGGTTGCAAGCCGCTGAAGGTCACTTTCCTAAAAACGTGCTAATCCTGCCAAGACTTTGAACGAAACGAGATGACTTTCATATTACGCTACAACCTCAGCAAATAGACGTTGCTATCTACTTCCTAAAGTGACGTATCCAATTTACGCATTTCGGAGTCGATTCTAAGGTTGAGTAATATATCAAGGGTAAACAGACTAGATTCTGCGGCCCAAGAGTTACCTCGTAAATGTCTGTAAGCAAACTTAAAAAAGAGGATATATACACTATGTCTACTGCTGAAATGAATGCAATGGCCGCTCGCACCAAAGCACTGCATGCTCGTGCCCAAGCAATACCAACCTCTGCTAAAATTGACACTCAGTTTATTAATATGCCCGGTCAACCAAGAGAAATTGCTGGGACAGAAACCCGCGCTGACTATATTCTTGGCCCTGTGATTTTTACATTAAGTAACCTGCGAGTTTACGGTCGTGGCACAATTCCTGCTGAACCGAGTAACTCCCCGTTTATTATCGCAGAAGATGAAGAATTTGATGTTAGCGTTGATGTGCAGTTCAACCGGACTCCCCTCACGGAGTTGCTAATGTGTTTAGGAACTCGGGTCTGTGTTGACTTTGGCTTTGAGGGCATTGGTGTTCGCGCCCGAGAAACTAACATAGAAGCTTGCATCGTGACTCAGAAAGGCCTCTTCAAATATACAGTTCAGCATACGGGACGGCCTGATCGACATGGTTTGAACTCTGGTCTTTATGAAATCGGTGCTGTTGCTACAGTTGGCCCTGTTGAGAATGAATGCACAACTAAAATTTGGGGACACGGCTACATCAAAGAAGTCCTGCTGCAAGTTTATCCTTCTTATCAGGACTAATCTTGCCACTCGAAGCGTCTTGAGATAACAATCTTTGAATTGTAAGGATTGTTTAGTCTAAGCAGGTTGGTAAGGTATTAAACTGGTAGGTCTTTAGTGCCTGCCAGTTTCTTATCCAGCAGTTTTAAGAATGATTGCCTAAATTTGAGTTGCTTCCTCTCAATATTCTTTAGTAATGCCATTAGAGGATTTGTCTATCTCTACGAGACTCTAAAGACTCCGCTAAGTTCTTGTGGTAAACATTGTATGACCAGGAGAAGAAGATGACTGGATCATCCAAGCGTAAAAAACAAATCAATAAGCCTGGTGCTGAAGAGACTGAAGCCAACCAGGAGTTTCATGAGAAGGAAAAAAATATTCAAGGCGATAAGTTTATTCAAGGATCAGATCAGTCTTTGGATGACGATCGTTCTGATATTAAATTGAATCCTTTTAGTCTGATTGATAGATTTGATAAAGGACTAGAAAGATGGTTTCTAGAGCATAAAGGTTTTACCCAGGAGGATGCCGATGTATTAATCTCTCAACTTCAAGAACATCAACAAAAAGTTGAAGCTGAAGGATGGCAGCCATTAACCTTTTTTGGGGTAGATATTTTAGAGAAAGATACAGATGGTATTAAACAACGACGAACTACAGTCTATACCGGAAATGGGGCTTTTTCCTCTTGGGAAAATCCAGCAGATAATCAATGGCAGGACACTGTAAGTGAACAGCTTTGCCAATCAATAGTGGATGAAATAGAAAAAATCCCACCTTTACTAAGCCCTATCCAATCTGTAGCGATTACTGTCTTTCAGATAAAATGTATACCTACCCAATCTGAGGTGGCTGTAGAACTGCAAGTTGCTGACCCTTATAACTATGAAGCGATAGCTCTCAGCTCTGATGAACCTTTTGATTTAGAAGTATCGTTTAAAGTTGACGGCCTCTCGTCAAAAAATCTTCTAGAAAGGACGATCACCTATCAGCTTTTGTGTGATCTAAAAGAGCAGATGACAGGAGCTAAAATCTTATTAACTGATAAAGATGCCCTACCTATACGGCTTACCAACATTCAAGATTTTTATATCGCTAGGCTACAAAAAATTCACCTGAAACGGGGAGATTACCGCCTACGGATTGCTATCCTACTGCAAGGTATCCCTGGTTGCCAAATTCATAACTTTGCTCTCATCCTTGTTTAGAATTATCTTTTACAATGTGTACCTTTGACTGGCAGAGCTTTCTGAAGCGGTGGAGTCAGGAGGCCATGCAGTCCATAAGATATGACAATAAACTGCCACCTCACATTATAAAATCCGGCTGGTTGGGCTATCCTGGTGCCACTGAAGCACAAATCACTCAGACAGAAAGTCGATTAGGAACCACTTTACCTCATTCTTATCGAGAGTTTCTCAAGGTTACAAATGGTTGGTATTTAACAACACCTTTTGTATATAAGCTTTGGTCAACTAATGAGATTGAGTGGTTTGCAAAGCGTCGCCAGGGGTGGCTAGAAGATTTTATAAAAAGATTTAAACGAGAACACCATATGAATACTTCCTTAAATGGTTCTGATGTCCATTTGAAGATACCTCCTGTTTCAGACCAAGAGTATCTTATTTACGGATATGACCAAGACCCCAAAAAACTACGAGTTGAGTATTTAAATACAGCTCTAGAAATCAGCGATCGCGCAAATGCTTCGATTTATTTACTTAACCCACAGATTGATCTAAATAAAGATGGAGAGTGGGAAACTTGGTGTTTAGAAGATTCTTTACCTGATAATGGTCATCTGTGTGATGACTGGCGACCTGGTGCTGCTCGATATCGCTCTTTTCTTGAAATGATGCAGGAGGAATATCGCTCATTTAGTGAGATGCAATAGAGTGAAAACAGGTCTATATCATGGAGATAAATGATGGGTGTGCAAGTGTCAAAACAATTTTCTGCTGCTAGTTCTTTAGAAAAACAAACTTTATTACTGTCGCGATCGCAAACAACTTCTCAACTTCCTATAAATCAATATTTAAAGGCTTTAGAAGGAAAACTTAACAATTTAATTGATGGTGTACTAATTTTAACCGAGAAACAAGAATTAATTTATGCAAATGACAATGCTTACCGCGTTTTACGTCAATTAAATTCAAATAAAACAGAAAAAAATGCGATCCCCCACGAGATCTGGTATATTTGCCAATCACTAATTAACAGTCGTAGTTTATTTCCTCATCAGTACTGGTTTATAGAATCAGAAATTTTTACGAGTGATGTCACAGCTTTGCACGTCCGGGCGCGTTGGTTGCAGGTAGAAACTTTAGAGCATCCTTGCTTGCTACTCACAATTGAGGATCGGTACCAGGCGCTTAAAAATCTTGCTTTAGAGAAAGCTCAAAAATATGGCTTGACACCCCGCGAGAAAGAAGTTTGGATGCTTCACTGTGCCAATTATAGCTATAAACAAATTGCTGAAGAACTTCAGATTACTCCTAATACTGTTAAAAAGCATATGAGTAGTATCCATGTTAAACAAAAAGAGATTGCTACTCAATTTGGCTAGCAAAGGGAAAGCGTAGCTTCTAAGATTCCTTTAGATAAAGCCTTTTAGAGCATTTAGGTAGAGGCAGCGTCACAGAGATTTACGAAAAAGGCTAAAATTTTTAAGCTTTGTTTGAAAACGTGTTTTGCACTACTCAGCGTTGTACGATCCAGATATTCCAGAATGTCTGGAGGTAGGTTATGCAGAATTACATTGTTGCTGTTGTCAGTAGTGCAAAGGCAAAGCTTTTTATACTTAAGCCTGCTGAGTTCCCTGAATATGATTCTAAGTCTAAATTAACTGAAGTCGAAGAATTATGTAGTTCCACGCAAGAGTTGCAGGGGCAGGATTTGTGGTCGAATACTAAACCTGGGCGCAATCGTGGAACTGCAAGCCAAGCCCACGGCTACGATGATCACCGAGAAAATCATCGGGTTGAGTTTGAACGGCGCTTTTCCCAAGAAATTTCAAATAAGCTTTCTCAATTAATTCAATCTAACCAGCCTAATCAACTTCTTTTGATTGCAGAACCTCATATTTTAGGCATTCTGCGCGAAGTGCTGATTCCAAACCTGCCAAAAAATTTGAGAGTTGACGAACTGACTAAAGACTTGTGCCAATTTAAAGCACATGAGCTACAGAGCTATCTGATTGATAAAAATCTATTGCCTGCTTCAGTCAAACCAAGTTATTGATCAGGCCAAACTCCTGAATTATAGATTAGAGTTGACCCTTGGCTTTTTAGAATCTGATATAGTGCATAAACTGAGAGACTTGCGAGTTAATCGGAAGGCTTTCTCATCCATATTCAAGTGGGTTTGTATTAATCAATGCAGGCATCAGTTCGGTTTGGGTCAGCGCTTAAAGTTGTTTTTGATTTGTGGCTTCAGGCAACTCTTGCTCCATCAAATGCGTTTAACGGGTGGTCACTTGAGGATCGTAATCCACAGGTGATTGAGCAATTAACACCCATGTTAGATTGGCTTTACTATGATTACTTTCGGGCGCAGACGAGTGGCTGGGAGAATGTACCCAGTTCTGGGAGACTGCTGTTGATTGGGTCTCATAATGGCGGGCTTGCTGCGCCTGATATGTACATGATTATGCATGATTGGTATCAGCGATTTGGAGTCGATCGCCCTACCTATGCATTGATGGATTCAACCATCTGGCAAGCGATGCCGGGGTTAGGTCGATTAGCAACTCAAATGGGCGCGTTGCGAACTCACCCTAAAATGGCTTACGCAGCATTAAAGCGTGATGCCACCCTGCTGATCTATCCTGGAGGGGCACAAGATGTTTTTCGGCCTTATTCAGAACGGCACAAAATCTACTTTCATGGTCGTCGGGGGTTTATCAAACTAGCCTTACAAACAGAAACCCCAATTGTTCCAGTTATTTCTTGGGGGGCACACTCGACTCTGATTGTCCTGGCTGACTTTTACCCGCAAATCCAAAAACTTCACCAACAAGGGTTGCCGTGGCTATTTGGCATTGATCCAGAAGTGTTTCCTGTCTATTTGGGGTTGCCTTGGGGGATCGCCTTTGGGCCATTACCCAATATTCCATTCCCTGTGCAGGTTCATACGCGAGTTTGTCCACCAATTATGTTTAAGCGCTATGGTCGCAAGGCTGCTCAAGATGCAGCTTATGTGGACGAATGTTATTACCACGTGAAAACCTCGATGCAACAAGCCCTTGACCAACTGAGACAGGACGTTTCTAATTGTGTTCAGCAAAAGAGCGGATGGGGCGATCGCTAGATTGATGGTTTCACTGAAAGCGTTGCAGAACCGTGTGTTGCACGGCGCGATCGTTCATCATGAAAGTATGCCACACGCCTAACTCAACAATCTGGTCTTGACTAGAAAGCCGAGTTTCACTGAGTGCCACAATTCCATCATTCAATTCCATCCCAAACGGGCTAAGCGCACCCCTGGGACCGCTGATCCCTGCCACGATCGTGTAAGGTGTTGCGAGGGATGGAATGTCTGCATAAAACTCACGACTGGTTAAGTTAAACCCACACTGGCCAGAGAACCATTGGAATGGGGGTAAACGCCAAGCATGTAGCGCTAAGCGGGGTGGTTGATTGGGAGTTCCCAACATGACAATGTGGGCGGGTGGAGTAATATTGGCTAGCCCCAATGCCGATCGCACCAATAGACCACCTAAAGAATGGGCAACAATGCCATAATTTCCCTGCGCTGCAATAGTTTGAAGGCGTACTTGGAGCCGTTTCACAATGCGATCATACGATTCCATAAAAGCGGCATAGCCGAATTGCTCGGTTGTGTGCCCAACCTGCTGTAAACAATGCCCCATATTGAGAAGGGATATAGGCGATCGCCCCAATCCATGAATTAGTAAAACCTTCATCTTTAACTGTTCAGTAGCTCGCTGAATTGTTCATTTACATTTTGATCTGTGGTCAGGCTACAACCTGATCTCACTATAGCAATCCCAATTAGATTGTGAGCGGACAATTTCTCAATGGAAAGTTGTGATCAGATTTTGTTGCTTGTTAGAGCAGTCACAGAGGGGAGAGGAAAGGAAGTTATAGCAGCACTAGAAAAAGTTGTGATGGAGTGTAGTGGGCAGAATCCCGAACGAGGACGCAGTTCCACATCTGCTTGTCCCAAACTTATTGAGCGCAATATTTATATTATTTGGTTCGCGTTCCTAAATCGTGGTTAAAGCTCGTATCACTCTGTTGTATGAGTCCGTCTTGTAATTGAATAATTCGTCGGGTCTGACGGGCTATATCGAGTTCATGAGTGACGATCAGAGCTGTGATCCCTTGCTGATTCAGTGTTGTGATCAAATCCATCACTTCATGACTCGTTTTCGTGTCCAATGCTCCTGTCGGTTCATCTGCCAGGAGCAATTCTGGGTGGTTGACTAAAGCGCGGGCGATCGCGACTCGTTGTTGTTGTCCACCTGATAGCTGACTGGGACGATTTGTCATGCGATCGCTCAACCCTACTTGCACTAAGACCTCTTCGGCTCGCTGCTGTCGCTCTATTTTGGAATATCCAGCATAGACCATCGGTAACATCACATTCTCCAACGCATTGAGGCGTGGCAGTAGATTAAATTGTTGAAAAACAAAACCAATTTGGTAATTCCGAATATCAGCTAATTCATCATCACTCAGTTGCGTGATATCCTGTCCATTTAACCAGTAACCGCCTGATGTTGGGCGCTCTAGACAACCAATAATATTCATTAGAGTCGATTTTCCAGAGCCAGATGCACCCATAATCGCTGTGTATTCACCTCTGTCAATGATCAAGTCAATGCCACGCAGAACTGGAACGGACACTTCGCCCAGCCTATAGGTTTTGACAATCTCCTTTAATTGAATCATGATTCAATCACTACGTAGAGCGGCAATAGGGGTCAGACGAGCGGCTTTTCGAGCGGGGTATGCTCCAAAGAAAATACCAATTCCTAAACACACGCTGAGCGAGATCAGAATAGAATCTAAGGCGACACCAATCTGCCAACCCAGTGCCAAGTTGATCAGAGAGGATGTGGTAACGCCTAAAATAATGCCCAATACACCACCGCTGAGAGATAGAACAATCGACTCAATCAAAAACTGCCACAGGATATCACTGGAACGCGCCCCGATCGCCCGTCGAATTCCAATTTCGCGAGTTCGCTCGCTTACAGAGACAAACATGATATTCATAATGCCAATGCCACCAACCACTAAAGAAATCGCGGCTGAACCACCCAATAGCGCTGTAAAAATGCGAGAGACAGCATTTGAGGCACTAACGAGGTCAGCCTGATTCCGCACAATAAAGTCATCACTTCGGGGTGGCACAATCTGATGGCGTAGCCGTAATAAATTGGTGATTTGAAATTGGGCAGCATCCATCTCTTCGGGGCTTTTGGCAGAGACAGAAATATTATTTACTGAGATCCCTTGAAGGGAGTTCACCCCGACAATGCGACTGGCGATCGTTGTGATCGGAATCATCACTTGATCGTCTTGATCTCGAAATTGGCTGCTACCTTTGTACTCCATCGTTCCAATAATGAAAAATTCCTCACCTTGAATCCGAATTGTTTGCCCCACAGCATTATCGGCTGTTAACCCTAAATTACCTACAACCGTTTGTCCGAGGACTGCGACTCGCGCAACTTGTTCGACGTCCGCTTGATTAAAAAATCGACCTGTTAATGGTAAAAAATCTCGCACCTGCACAAACTCTGGCGTCGTACCGACGATAAAAGTATTGGTATTTAGTTCTGAACGCACGACTTGTGCCCGGACGTTCAACACAGGCGCGGTGGCACTGACCGAGGTGCAGGTACTCGCGATCGCCTGTGCATCTTCCCATGTGAGAGTCGTAGCAGAACCCGCCCCCTGAGAGGCTGGGCTACCTGTGAGAGCCACACCGCTCTGGACAAATAGCAGATTAGAACCGAGTGACTTCAGTTGTCGTTCGGTTTGAGCCTGCGCACCTCGCCCGATCGTTACCATTGCAATCACGGCAGCAATGCCAATGATGATGCCAAGCATCGTGAGAATGGATCGCAGCTTATTGGCCAGTAAAGAAGACCAGGCTAAGCCAATGGTTTCACCCATGTTTAACTTTCTACGCCGTCGGTTAGTGTAAAGGGGTTGGGTGGAAAGCCGTTTGGAGGTTTGATTAAAGAGTTTCATAGGCTGGGTTGAAGGAGAATGAAGTGTAGCTATCGAGCCGGACGGCCACCACTTCCAGGCATTCCAAGCGGGGATGTTGTGACAGGGTTTCGATTGGCTTGGCGTTGTCCTGGAAAAGTGACGAATACGCGATCGCCCTCTGCCAGCCCGCTTGAGACTTGAGTTTGAGTACCGACAGTTGCTCCGATTTTGACGAGTCGCCACTCGCTTGTATCATTCGGTTTCAGGACATAAACACCCGTTCCTTCTGCCTGACTCACAATGGCAGGTGTTGGGATCATCAATGCTCCTTGGTGCTTCTTCACTAGAAAGCTGGCTGTCAGGTTCATGCCAGATTTGAGCTGATGTTGGAAGTCGTCTATTATTTGGATTCGCACTTGAAAGCTAGTTACGTTTTGCACCACGATTGATTCGGGTGCAATAAGACGAACTTGACCTCGAAAACTGCGATCTGGGTAAGCGTCAACGCGTAACTCGACTGGCTGCTTCGGATAAATCTTGCCTATATCAGTTTCCGCTACATTAGCGATCGCTTCGAGGTCGCTGGCGATCGCTAAAATTGAGGATGATGTGGCTGAACTGGTGGCACTGGCTGAGGTTGTTGGTGTTACAAAAGCCCCAACATCTGCGTATTTTTGGGTCACAATTCCAGCAAAGGGTGCTCTGATGATGGTGTCATTAAGCTGTGTTTGAATCGTCTTCAAAGCCCCTTCGGCTTGGGTCACTTGGGCTTGAGCCGCATCAATTTCTTCGGGTCGAGCACCAACCCGCACCAGATCTAACTGTTTTTGTAAAGCGTTGATGCGTGCCTGGGTTGACTCATGTTGAGAACGGCTGCTATCTAACGTGTTGCGGCTAATTGCACCCTGACTGTAGAGCGATCGGTTACTCTCGTAAGTGGAGCGAACGACAATCATCTCAGCCTGGGCTTCTTTTAAGTTTTGTTCGGCTGCTTGAATTTCCTGTGGACGGTTACCAGCTTGAAGTTTCCGCAGATTTGCTTTTGCTTCTGCTACCCTTCCTTGCGCCTGCATCGCTTGTCCGAGCAGGTTTGAGTTATCCATTTCAGCAAGGATCTGACCTGCTTTGACCTGATCGCCCTGGTCAACGTAAAGTTTGGCTACTTGACCCGGCTGCTTAGGACTAATGTTAACGGGCGTAATCGGCTTGATGGCACCCGACGCTGATACTTTGACCGTTATATTTTGCCGAACAACCAGAGCAGTCTGACGCGCTTGAGCGGCCTGTTTGGCCTGCTGTTGCGAATTTTGTAATTTAAGCCAACTGAAAGTACCAACTGCTGCCAGTAGTAGTGGAACTAGCATCAGCCCAACCCGAATCCGTGGAGGTGCCTTCAGAAGAATGGGCATACTCTTTGAAAAGCGATAGGGAATCAGACAGTAGGGTGAATGTAGATAGATATACTTTATCGTTTATTGAAGAGACCTCGCTTAAAGTTAAGAATGACAATCAGGTGTTGAAGCCAATCGACTTCATTATTTGTAAAATAAGTTATTGAAATAGAATCCTGCTTGGTGATGTTTCGGTGTATTGCAGTGATACCAATTCATTCTTTACTGAATTTCACACTCCTACTGAGTACAATAGGGAAAATCTTTTTTTTCGGCTGGATGAGTCCTTAGATAGTCTTTCATCCAGGTACACCCATCTTGCAGCAATTGATCCAGATCTTTAACTGGCCACAGTGTTATCGTTCCACCCCAGCCTCCAGCAGCGATTTGATCGCTTGACAGAAAGACAGCATCCCATAAACCCGCCTGACTGCGATATTCGGCAAGCTGGTTGCCATTCAAATCCCAAATGCGAGCCATATTATTCCAGGAAGCGGTGACTAGCTGCTGACCATTACGACTAAAGTTGATGCCGATAATAGGGCTTTGGTTTTTAATAACTTTTTTTTTCCAATCTTGCAAATTCCATAGTTCTGCTGTCCCATCCCAAGAAGCGGTGGCTATTTGTTGCCCGTCTGGGCTAAATCGAATGCGTGAAACCCTATCTTTATGGCCTTCAAGTTTTTTGGGTTCATTGTTACTTTGTAGATCCCACAGGCGAACTGTCTTATCTAACGATGCTGTTGCTAAATATCGCCCATTTGGGCTGAAGGCAGCTTCTGAAACTGCTTTTTGATGGCCGGTCAATACTTTTGGTTGTCCTTTTGAATCCCAAACGCGGACAATTCCCTCTTTGGTGGTTGTGGCAATGCGAGGCTGGCTATCTTTCAGATCAAAACCGATAGCCCACTCATTGTCCCGCCCTTGAAATAGTGGTTTACCCATCGGCTTTCCATTCAGGTTCCATAGCTGTGCTGTACCCTTGCCTGAAATTGTTGTAAGTTGCTTTCCATCAGGTGTGAAGAAAACGCTAGGAACTTTTCCCATCTGCCTTTCTTCGCCTGAAAACTGTTGTACACTCTCTTCTCTTTGAAAATCCCATAGTTGGGTCGGCCCATCGATTGAAGCAGTGGCTAGTAATTTGTTATCTGGGCTAACGGCTAGTTGAGAAAATGCCTTCATCGTTTGTGTTTGCTCGGTCTGTGCAGGAAAGGAAATTGGTTTTATTGCTGAAACATTCCATAAACTCGCTGCTGACGACTGAGTTACAGCAAGAAACTGTTTGCCATCTTGACTGATACTAGCAAGCAAAACAGCGCTATTAAAACCAGGGAATTCCGTTTGCTCTTTAGCTTTTATGGCATCTACTTTTGGGCTTTTTGATAACCCTGATATAAGAACGACTCTACCATCAGCGCCGCCAGTCACCAGGTTTTTACCATCTGGGCTAAAAGCTACATTCCAGACCACTCCTTGATGACCGAAGTATCTGAATAACTCTTTGCCCCCCAAATCCCATATCCGAGCCGTTTTGTCAGATGAACCCGTTGCTATCCACTTTCCATCAGGGCTGAAGCAAAGGTCAAAGATTCGTCCTTTTGGAAGGGGAAAAGGATTCAGGCGCTTATCACTTATGCTCCACAGTGTAATGCGTCCTCTCGATGCGATCGCCACTTGCTTTCCATCGGGGCTAAATTTGATTTGACTTATCCCTTCTAGCTTTTCTTTAGTTAGAGGTGTCTGCTGGCCTGTTTTTATATCAATCAAGGTAGGTAAACCCTTTTCTGAAATCAAAGCGACGATCTGCCCATCCGGACTTAGCCCAACCGGAGAACCACCCCAGTCTCCTTTTTTCCCAGAAAAGCTCCAAGGTTTTTGCTCTGTTGAACTCCAGACTTGTACTTGCCCATCATCTAGGGATATAGCGATTTGTTGGCCTGTTCGACTCAGATCAATATCATAGATAGGCTTTTTTGAAATTTCGCGAGGCTTTGTCCATGACTGCTTCTGAAAGTTCCATAGAGATACGGAACCACCAAATGAAGCGACAGCAAGCCACTGTCCATCAGGACTGCGACCAACTCCCGAAGTAACTCTATCAAATACTTGCCATTGATTTGTTTCCTGAATATTATCAAGAATTTGTTGTAACGCTAAAGTTGGGGAAGTAACCTGTTGCTCTAAATGTTGTTTTTTTACCTCATTTGCTATTGTCATAGCTTGCTTTAAGGTGTTTAGCTGGCCAGCCGTATTCCATTGCACCAGTGCTTGATTTCCTTGTAAATCAAGCCTTGCAACATTAACCTCCCGCTCTTTAGATCTGACCTCATCCCTCTTTTTGAGCACATTAACTCCTAATAGCCCACCGATCGCGATTGTGAATAAACCTCCAATTAGTAGAGCTGTACCCCATCGCTTCGTATCTTCAAGGCGTTGCTTTTCAATTTCTTTCTGCTGTTTTTCAATCAATACCGTTTTTTCTTGCTCAAACTTTTGTTGTTCTAAATAACTTCTGCGCCAGTTGAGAATGGCTGGGGCGAGTGCATCATGAAAAATTTCGTAGCGCTGGGTCTCTGGTTGATCAGGCTTTGCTGCACCGATGGGTCGCACAATCCGGCGTTCTCCCATCGCTAGTTGGTCTAAAAACTGTCTAAGTTCAGTTTTATCTAAACCAGTGTTGTCTGATAAATCGCGAATTGAGTAGGCATACTTACTACCTGAAGATGTCACAAGATATTGAAAAATGCTAGCGGCACTTTGTCTTTCTTTATCTGTGAGTAATTGCATTTCATGATTTAGATGATCTTTTACAATTTGCTCAGCTTTACCTAGTTCTTCAAATGTTTGTAAGCGTAAAAGATCAGAGTTACGATCGCTCACTTCCTCTTGCCATAAGCGATCCATAACCAGTTGCAGGTAAGGTGTTTCTATCTGCATGTCTGCTGGTGATTTGGGTTTTCCATTCAATCCACCCATGCCACTCTCATCAAAAATAACCTTACCAACCTGAACTTCGTTGAGAATCTCGTCTACTAAGGCTGGTTCGATCGCGATCGCTGTACCGTATTTTTGGTTATAGTACGCAATTGGCTGAGTAATGGCTATTTTGCCAGCTTGCCCATTTAAGTGCCCAATTGATAGACGATGCCCAAACAAATTAGGGATTTCGTCCTTAAAGTGATCGAGTGAGGCGATACTGTCCTCACGAATCGAGAGTAGAAAGTTGACTCGCAAGGTAGAACAATTAACAGCACGAGAAAATTCAGTAAAAAATGTGCCTTCTCCCTTCTCATCGGGATGGTAGAGAAAATATTCCTCAAACTGATCGAGGATGAGGAAAAGCTCTCCATTCTTTTCGACTCCCCCCAAATTCTCTGTCCAGTATTCTAATGTTTCAACAAAAGATAACCCAGCTGGTGGAGATTGAATGCCCCAATCGTGCGCTGCGATCGTCGCCTCAATCTGTTTCATCACACTGGTGAGGGGATCATCTCTCCAAGAAAAACGCTTGTTTAAAGAGGGAAAAACAACAACGGCTAGTTTGGGTATGCCATCATAGTCAATCAAATTTTGTTGAGCTTCCTCATCTAGAATATGGGCGACCCCCGCGCGTAAAACAGAACTTTTCCCGACGCCGCTTTTGCCATACAGAAGCGTGATACGCCAGGCTAACAGGTTATTAACAATATCTTGAATATCGCGATCGCGGCCAAAGAAGATATTGGTATCCGCTTCTGTATAAGGATTGAGTCCTTTATACGGTACATCCTTCTTAACAGGCATGAGAGGTTGCGTTGTTCCATTCGTCTCAAGCTTGTCCTGTTGTGTATGACAAAGGTTTAGATTGTTGGTCTTATCTACATTGTCTCTCATGTCCATGCCTTCCTGAACATTACAGAACGGGTTGTGCCTCAATTACCTTTTGTAGCTGGCTGACAAAATCATCTACGGATGGAATGTCTAAAAGCTCAACATTACGCGTTTTCCAGATTTCTTGTTCTAAATCACCGGGCTTCGATTGGTGCAGCAACCAGGATTTATTTTTGATTTTGTTTTCTGGCCAAAAGCAATTCATCAAAATCTGGAGATCTGAGTCACTGGGACTGTATCCCATAAATAAAACATTGCCTTTGGTCAAAATGCTAATCAGACTAGCAGGCAAATTTTGCTTGAGAGTACTGACTAAGTAAGCCATGTGCTCTTCCGTGGCGACAAAATTGTTTTCCCATGTGCCAAACAGCTTTAAAATAATGGGCCGGGGCTGAGGCGCATCTCCCCACGGTGCTCGTAGCGGTAGTCGAGCCGAATCATTGACCCCAATAATTTGAGCTTCCTCCTGATAAGGCTGATGCATAAACTTGCCTTGATCATCCCCATCAGCAACGTAAAAAATTACATCAAAGGGCTGTTGAATAGTCAGGAAAGCCTGCTCTAACATATCGTCGTAGTTGGTTGTTACAACCAGTTGAAATGGCAAGCCTTTGTTACGCCTTGGATAACCGCGAACCAGCATGAGCTGCGGAAGCTTGGCTAAAAAATGGTGTAACTCAGATCTTGCAGCATTCTCGATAAGCCCAGTTGGGCAACGATTTGAGGACAATATCGAACCCAAAATGAGCCGCAATATCAGCGTGGGATTGGATGAGTTTGAGTAACCGAAACCAGATAATCGAAGGGAACAAAA
>DVDV01000409.1 GCA_015296075.1 Leptolyngbyaceae cyanobacterium M33_DOE_097
TCACACTGTCCGGCGTTTGTGCCCAGTCGCAATCGCTAATTGACTCAATCGAGGGAGGAACGGGTTCATTCATCTTGCCACCCTAACAGCCGCCAGTGTTTTTCTCAATTAAATTTTGTCAACCCCTTGAACGGTTACCCCTAAAATTAAGCAAGATTATAGTGATCAAGATTTGTGCATCATTGCAATTGACTTAATCAGCGGCCTTGCTGTTTGTGACAATAAAACAGGTCAACGCCTTGTAGGAGTCACTTTACGCGAATTGCAAAAAGTATTCAAGGTATTTGGTTAGACAAAAGAAAAATTTGTAATAGTAAAGACTGTCTGGATTTAAAGTTTAGTTGTCGCTTCTACCCTGGTTTTGAAAAAGTAGGAGTAGGTTGGCTGGATGAAACGCTGTAAGGTTTGTCTGAGCGATCGCCGTTGAGGTTCTTGTAGACAAACTAAGGGCAACAAAGCAATAAGCCGCAAAATAGTAGAGAGGGCAAATACTCCTTTGATGCCGCCTGCGTCGGCAAACTGCGCCAACCAGCCACCCGCTAAAGCCCCCATTGCTCCGGCAACTCCCCCAACCGCCGCCGTGATTGCAAAATATTTGGTGTGATGTTGAACTGGGGCGATCGCCAATTGAAGGTTGTTAATACACAAGTCAATTGCGGCACCGACCCCACCCCCCAAAAGATGTAAGAGTGGAAACCACAACCAAATCGAAAGTGAAGTTGCGTCAGTCCCCAACCAAAACAGCGGAATCAAAGCCACCAACAGCCCATCCAACAGCAAGATGGCACGATTACCAATGCGATCGGCTAACTTACCCCAGACAAGTAACATCAACAAGTTTGCACCCGCCCCTAGACTGGTGTAAATGGTCACCCAACTAACATCGAAGGCCAGGTTATCAAGCAGATATAGATTAAAGAATGGATTGCTTAAATTCATTCCAAAAGCCCACAAGCCCAGATAGAGCAAAAAAAGCAAAAAGCATCCATTGTTTAACATGCTGTGATGGGCTTTCTCTGATGTAGACGGCACACCCGCACTTGCAGAACTATTTGGCTCACTTGGTTGCGCGATCGCCTCATTAGAACCTTCAGGTGCTCCTGGCTTTGCTTCCAGGGCTGTAACCTTGAATGTTTTGAACCAGTAAGCCTGCGGATTTACGTCTACCATGCGCGCTTGAAAGCCCAGGCTGATTAACCCTGCAACAACAGCGACAACCACCATCACACCATATCCTTGCAGGCTACCACCAGACCAATGAGAAACCGTAAAGCCTAGTAAGGGGAGAGCGATTAAATTCGTCAGGCTGAAAGTGCTATTGCGAAAGCCAAAATATCGTCCTCGCAGTTGTCGCGGCACTAAAACCGCCAACCAGGATAACCAGGATGCACTACCGATCGCAGCTAATACGTGTGTTACAAAAAGTACAGCCAGAGTCGCAACAATCATCTGTTGGGGCGGAACAGGGTGCCAACAAAACGCCATAATCGCGATCGCCAGTGGCAGCCAAAATAACCGAGAAATGCCATGCACCAAAAGGCTGTAGCGACGACGACTGGTAGACCGATCTGCCCAATAAGCACCGAGAGGTTGCAGCAAATTTGCCACCATTGGAATTGAAGCCAGCATCCCAATTTGAAAGGAGGTGGCTTGCAGCTCGACCAAGAAATTACTCAGTAAAACACCACTCGTAATGCTAGTGAAAATTGTGGCAAAGACCCCGTCCAGAGTGGATGCACAGAGGCTGGTTCGAATTTCATCCTTTGAGATTTTTGTGGGCAGATGTTTGGGTACTGGCGAATCTAACGCCAGCCGGATAGGTTCTGCCATCTCCTGACCTGGAAAAACAAACGTTTCTTCTAAAGAATTTCCCACCCAGCTCCTACCTAAAACCACTTATCCTATTGAGTACTTTTCAGAATTCCCGCGATCGCTCAGCGAGAAACAAGGTGAACTGACTCTAGACATTATTTAATGTCCTATGAATTTCTTACAGACATAGAATTTAAGGCTCGAATCCATATTATCCTAAAGCTAAATAATTCTTCATTTAGTCTTCCGTTAGCTAGATTCAGAGGATCATTCAAGATAGTCTTTTTAGCGAATCTAAGTTTTTCACTGGAACTAAAAGAAAACTCAGACTCGATTATCTGAGTAAATATAAATTCCGTAGGGATTTTTTAATAAAAATGAGTCTAAAGATAGATTGAAAATGTACCAAGAACAAAAGATGTTGTTATCCCTCTACTTATTTTTTGTAGAAAAATACCAAAGCTAACACAAGAGTCTTCAACTAACGGAATTCATACGCCTGATCAGCAACGCCTAATCTTGTTACCCAGCTCATTTTTGCTCAACATCAGCCAACCACCAAATTCCTCCAAGCTTTACCTAACAATTCACAGGTAAATCAACAGATTGAACATGAATTCAAACTAAACTATCTCTAGTATTGATGTACGAGAAGGACAGGTCACAAATATTCTGATCAGGCCAATCTCATCACATTACAGGCTGAGTCTATCATCCTCTGTTTCAGTTACGCGATTATGGCAACGAAGTTAGCTTAACTGTAAAACAAACCAGATTATCAACACTCGACACCTCAATTGAGCCTGACAGTTGCTCAACCAACCGTTTTACAAGGGCTAAGCCTAAACCAGTTCCCTCAGTTCTCCAGGGATCCTGGCTGGGAATGCGATAGAACTTGTCAAAAATACAGGCGCGATCGCGATCGGAAATTTCAACACCTGAGTTGGTGACAGTTAACAGAAAAGGAGCTAACGCATCCGGACTAAAGGCGTTTTTTGTGACTGGCTGAATTGCGGCTGCAACGGTAATACTTTCGTGAGGAGGAGTATATTTACAAGCATTTTGGAGAAGTTCTCTGAGAATCCGCTCTAAAATTGCCGGGTTTGTTTTAATGGGAGGTAATTGTTGCGGAATCTGAATGTGAAATTGTTGTTGTTGTTGCTGAATTCGCGACTGAAAAGGTTCAGCAACTTGAGGAACCAGTTCTTGCAGAAATACCTCTTGCAAAACGCCTGGAGCTAGCTCTGCCTCAAGCCGAGTCAGATCTAATAGATCATTAATTAAATTAGTCTCACGTTGACACTCTTTACTCAAAATCTGCAAATAACTAACAGCCTTAGAAAAATTATGTTGACTGATAACCACATCATTCTCTGGTAAAGCCTTTGAATTAAGTAAGCCTAATACTGCTTCTAACATCTGCACTGCCATTCTAATTGTCGTCATTGGCGATCGCAACTCATGAGACACAGTGCTGAGAAAATCATCTTTGAGCTGGTGGAGCCGTTCTAATTCATTCACCTGTACCTGCACCGCTGCATACAGTCGCGCCTGCCGGAGGGCGATCGCACATTGATTTGCAACTTGCCGCACAAGCCGTACTTCAAGTTCTGTAAATGGCTCTGGTGAGACCCGATAAAGCCGCAGATCTCCCAATACATGCTGCTCAGCAACAATTGGGCATACCAAAATCAACGGTTCTGTCGTTAAATCAGACTGAGCTTGAGCGCGAGGGATTTGGCAGTATTGAAAAGTTTCACCCTGTAGCAGCTGGTGATATAACTCAGGCAACTCAGCTATTACGATCAGGTTGACACAGGCTGCTCTTAATTTACCGTGCGTGTACTCATAACCAACACTTGCAGTTGCCTGTTCCAGATCGTAAAGCGTTGTGCTACATGCACTGAGCGCTAACCCTTGCGTCAGTTCTTGCACAACGGTCGCTAAAATTTGGTGTTCGTCTAAGCTATCACGGACACTGTCTGTAATTCGTTTGAGCAGAGCCTCAAAGTCTAACGCTTGTTGAAGTTGAGCGGTGCGATCGCGAATCCGTTGCTCCTGTTCTTCGTGCAAATAAACGTTTTCTAGAGCAACAGCCGCCGCATCCGCCAGGGTTTGCAGCAAGTTCAGTTCTGTTGGTGTTGGTGTATGATGAGTCGCCCAGTAGTTACCAATTGCGCCAATCGGGTCACGCGTACGAATAGGAACCATTGCCAGACTTTTGACAAACGTTGGTCGGTAGGCATCAGCAGGTATCCGGGAGTCTGCGTAGATATCTTCGATGATCACCGATTGCTGATTGAACATCACCCACCCACTGATGCAAGCACTCATTGGAAATCGTCCACCTTTCCAGAGTGGGCTGATCGCATCTTCATCAGCGTAATAACAACAGTCGCCCTCTCTTAGCACAAAGGTAACCCCGTCAGCATTTGTAAGTTGACGCGCCCCTTTTCGTACAGCAGCCATAATCATCTCGAGATCGCGGGCAGCCGTAAGCTGTTGAATTACCTGAATGAGATGGTGTAACCGTTGGTTGAGCTGGTAAACTTCTGTCTCAGCCGGGCGGCAATCTCGCATCTTTGAAGTCGATTTCAGATTGCGTTTCATATTATTTTGATTTTATAGCCAGGCTTTACCTCATTTTTACACATCATTTTTCAGGACTAGCAGCGAAAACCTACTTAATCTTTTACGGGATGTTCAAGCAGTATTAAGATGGTACCCTTGAGTAATTGCTTTCTTCTCGTTGCTTATCGCCTAGCCTGAAGCCATGTTCGCCTGATCAAGCTGTTTCAATCCTAAAAGAGGAAATCGCTGGCAGGGAATCCGCCGAAATAATTTGTATAAATCAAATTCCAGCGAAAGACTTAGGTGCTGTTGGGTGGATGTATCAAATAATTCACAGAAAACTCACTACTCAAAAAAGAAGTTGATTGTCCTGGCAGCACTTTCAGCTATTTATCAAAGAAGGGTAAGCTTTTTCCACTGAAGAAAGTGTGATTCAAATTACTCAAGCTATAGTAAGTATCACTCAAAAGCAGGGAACTTTAAGAAGTATGTGAAGTCTTTGAACTAAGTTAAGCTCACACATCTTCAAGATGTTTTCAATAGAGAAAAACTCTTGAATTCTTTCACCTTATTGCTGAGAAGAAGATTATGGCAAGTTGGAAACGATTGACAGCATCATTTTTGGGAATGATAGTTTTAAGCGGCCTGTGTGTTACGGCTGCTGAAGCAAAGCCAGGCAAACTGAGATCTTGCAGCATTCTCAATAAGCCGATTCTAAGCGAGGTTTGAGGTCAATATCGAACCCAAAATGAGCCGCAATATCAGCGTGAGATTGGATGCGTTTGAGTAACTGAAACCAGATAATCGAAGGGAACAAAA
>DVDV01000250.1 GCA_015296075.1 Leptolyngbyaceae cyanobacterium M33_DOE_097
CGCTCAATTCCTGCTTTCGCTTGGCGATAGCGCTGTTCCAATTCCTCCAGGCTTAAGTGAGGGGCAATTTGAATCCGTCGTGGCATTACTTTTTCCAAACCCGCTACTCTTATTATGTACGTTCAAGCGGATTTGATATAATCCAAAAAATACGCCCCATTTAGAGGGGCGAAAGGCTGTTCGCCCTTACGGATAGTGGAAAATTGCATTTAGTCTAAAGTCCAATTTCTGGGATGAGCTAGCTCTTGTAACGCTTGCAAGAACAACATTCTGAGCTTTGACAGAGGAGAGCATCCCAGAAATTCGTCTGGAAACTCTACCCCGATTAATTCATCAAATTCCACTTAACCTGGAGAGCTGTTGCTATAAAATTCAATCAAAGCGCAATTTATTTCAGCAAAATCTTAAGCTGTGGAGAGCTATTTGTCCCAGCTCTTTGGGTTTAGCGGCCTGAGTTAAGGATGTTCTCAAGATACGGTTTAGGTACTCTCCCGTTTGGGGATCACAGGAGTTATAACCAGTTGTGACAACTCAGCTTCAGGCTAAGTTGTCTGAGTAAATTGAAGATAGTACTGGTTAATCCGTTGGGTCTAGATTAGGGCTAGCACTTAAGCAGGTTCAGTAAAGGGCTTTCTGACCGCAAAACTCGTTTTCCTGTTGTTATGTTGGTTCTAACTATGCAATCAAATCGTTCTCCGATCACTCCCCCTCCCCCGTTAGAAAAAGTCGCCCTTGAGGTTGCTCTGGGGGCAGGTGCAGGGATACTGGTTACGGGGCTAGTTGTGGGTAAAGTCCTTGCAAGGTGCGCTCAAGAGGTGGGCAGTTTAAGTGAAGAAGTTTTTCGGGGCGATCGCCTGCCAGTGCTGAACTTTCCTAAAAGTCAAGCGCCAAACGGTGAAACCGATAGCCAGTAAAATCTAAACAGTTTTGGGTTAAGCTGCACCTGTGTAACCCAGCATTAACCAATTGAGTCGTTAACCTTGCTGAGTTGAGCAGCCTAATGCGTTTGCAGAGGCAGTTCATCATGCTCTCAGTTTGATGCTGCTTGAGGGAGGTTTTAACTCCTATTCTGTGGGCGATCGCTTGCCAGTCACGGCCCGTCTAACCGTTATGCTGCATCGGGATAGCCGATTCCGTTACTTCTGCAACTCTAAAAGTGAGGCTTACCCCATAAAATAAGTTGAAACATTATTAAATCTGCCTAATTTACTCGATATAGCACTCGTCCCAACGTTTTAGTAGGTTTTGCCATGACCACAGAGTCCAAAGTGTCTCAAGACGTTTCAATTCCCTCCACAAATGATCTTTTGCTGCGTCACCGTCTCAAGGTGATTGAAGACTTGTGGGAGGCTGTTTTGTTGCAAGAGTGTGGGCAAGACATGGTGAACATGCTCAAACAATTGCGGGATATGTGTTCTCCTGAAGGGCAGGCGGATGTGGCCCAGGCAGAAGTGCTAAAAGTCGTCGAAAAATTGGACTTAAATGAGGCGATTCGGGCTGCACGCGCCTTTGCGCTGTACTTTCAGGTGATCAATATCGTTGAGCAGCACTACGAGCAACGCGATCAGCAGCAAAATTACCGCGCCACGCGTGACACGGCGATGACGATTCAGCATAACCCAGAGCCAGCAGTTTACCGCTTTGCCGACGAGGTGATGCCTGGTAGCCGTTTAGAAGCTGACCTGCTCGAAAAAAGCATGAAAGAGACACCGCTCCTTAAGGAGGCAGGCACGCTGCATCGGCTGTTCCCCAAATTAAAGCGGTTGAATGTGCCGCCACAACAGATTCAGGCGTTAATCAACCAACTGGATGTGCGGCTTGTCTTTACAGCACACCCAACCGAGATTGTGCGCCACACCATTCGAGATAAGCAGCGTCGCATTGCCAAGCTCTTGAGTCAGCTCGACTTGGTTGAAGATCGGCTGCTGGCACAGGGCTTGCCGACTGATTCGTGGGAGGGTGACTCGCTCCGCAATCAGTTGATGGAGGAGATTCGGCTGTGGTGGCGCACGGATGAGTTGCACCAATTTAAGCCCACCGTTTTAGACGAAGTGGATTACGCGCTGCACTACTTTCAGCAGGTGATTTTTGACGCGATCCCGCAGCTCTATCACCGTTTTAATGAGGCTATGAAAGCTTCGTTTCCGGGGATGCAGCCGCCCAGATATGACTTTTGCAAGTTTGGCTCTTGGGTTGGCTCCGATCGCGATGGTAATCCTTCTGTGACACCGCAAGTTACCTGGCAGACCGCCTGTTACCAGCGTGGCATGGTGTTAGAGAAATACATCCAGTCGGTGAAGCGGTTGATCGAGTTGTTGAGTCTGTCGCTCCACTGGAGCGATGTACTCCCCAATTTGCTAGAGTCGTTAGAGCAAGACCAACTGCACTTGCCTGAAGTCTACGATCGCCTCGCAATCCGTTATCGGCAAGAACCCTATCGGTTAAAGCTGGCCTATATTTTGAAGCGGCTCGAAAATACCCGTGAGCGCAACCACAAACTGGCGGATACCAACATTCTCAAGCAGGACTTACAGGAGCCAAATCCTGCCACCTATTACCCCTCGGTCGATGAGTTTTTGGCTGAGTTGCGCCTGATTCAAAGCAATTTAGAAGAAACGGGGTTGACTTGTACCGATTTGCAGATGCTGATTTGCCAGCTTGAAATCTTTGGCTTTAATCTGGCTCATCTGGATATTCGACAAGAAAGCTCGCGTCACTCTGACACGATCAACGAGATTGCAGAGTACTTGCAAATTCTGCCGAAGTCTTACTGTGAGATGAACGAGACTGAGCGAACCGAGTGGTTGGTGAGTGAGCTAAAAACGCGCCGACCTCTTATCCCTAGCGAGTTGCCGTTTTCGCCTGTCACTTGTGAGACGATTGAGACGTTCCGCACTGTGCGGCGGATGCAGCAAGAGTTTGGGTCGGCTGTCTGCCACACTTACATCATTAGCATGAGCCATGATGTCAGCGACTTGCTAGAGGTGCTGCTATTAGCGAAAGAAACAGGCTTGTACGATCCGGCGACGGGGGCTGGCTCGTTGCGAGTGGTGCCGCTGTTTGAGACTGTCGAAGACCTTAAAAAAGCACCCCATGTCTTGACAGAATTGTTTGAGTTGCCGCTGTACCGGGCATTTCTGGCAGGCGGGTATAGCGCGATGAACAACGGAGAACTGCCGATTCCGCCGTTGACGCCAGACTTGCAAGAGGTGATGCTGGGCTACTCCGATAGCAACAAAGATTCGGGCTTTTTGAGTAGTAACTGGGAAATTCACAAAGCACAGCAAGCACTCCAGGCGATCGCGGAGAAGTATGGGCTGCAACTGCGCATCTTCCACGGACGCGGTGGCTCGGTCGGTCGGGGGGGTGGCCCTGCTTATCAGGCGATCCTGGCGCAACCGGGACGCAGTGTCAACGGGCGGATCAAGATTACCGAGCAGGGTGAAGTGCTGGCCTCCAAATACTCTTTACCGGAGCTGGCCATCTACAACCTTGAGTCGGTCACGACAGCGGTGATTGAGACGAGCCTCTTGCGCTCTGGGTTTGATGATATTCAGCCCTGGTGCGAAATCATGGAGGAACTCGCCAGCCGATCGCGGGCACACTATCGCTCGCTGGTGTATGAGCAGCCGGACTTCATCGACTTCTTCCACAACGTCACCCCAATCCAGGAAATTAGCCAATTGCAGATCAGCTCGCGTCCGGCCCGTCGGGGTGGCAAAAAGGATTTAAGCAGCTTGCGGGCGATTCCCTGGGTGTTTAGCTGGACTCAAAGTCGCTTCTTGCTGCCAGCCTGGTATGGCGTTGGCACTGCTCTTAGAACGTTTTGGCAAGAGCAGCCGGACGAACACCTTAAACTACTACGCTACTTCTACTTTAAGTGGTCGTTCTTTAAGGTGGTGCTGTCTAAAGTTGAGATGACGCTCTCGAAGGTTGATTTGCAAATTGCGGGTCACTACGTGCGCGAACTCACGCAGCCTGAGGATAAAGAGCGATTTATGCAGGTCTATGAGCAGATCGTGCATGAGTATCAACTCACCAAAGAAATGGTGCTGATGATTACCGGACACGAGCGCTTGCTAGATACGGATCCTGATTTGCAGCGATCAGTTTACCTGCGAAATGGCACGATTGTTCCGCTGGGCTTCTTACAAGTTTCCCTGCTCAAACGGCTGCGGCAACACACGGCTGAAACGGCTGCAACGGGCATGGTGCGATCGCGCTATAGCAAAGGGGAACTTTTGCGTGGTGCGCTGTTAACTATCAACGGTATCGCTGCCGGAATGCGCAATACAGGTTGATGAAAGGCGATCGCCTCATCCCCGTTTAGATTGTGAATGCGCCCTGCCAGTTCCCCTGCTCCCAACATCCCCCTTTTTCTACGCCTTGGCGCATCTCTATAGGAGTTTAGGGGGACTGAGGGGGATCGGTTCGGGGCAATGATCTGTCCCAGGCTTTGCGGCATTCCTTTATGGAGGCAATCTCAGCGTCGATTTAAGCTTGAAACTGTTGTAAATAGAGCTGGGCATATCGACCGCCTTGCTCAATTAATTCACCGTGATTGCCTGACTCAACCACCTGGCCTTTCTCTAACACCAAAATGCGATCGGCGCGGCGCACAGTCGCGAGACGGTGGGCAATGATGAAAACAGTGCGGTTTTGCATCAGCCGTTCCAGTGCTTCTTGCACCAATGCTTCCGACTCAGAGTCGAGGGCAGAAGTTGCCTCATCCAAAATCAAAATCCGGGGATTCAGGAGGACGGCTCGCGCGATCGCCAACCGCTGCCGCTGTCCCCCCGAAAGATTAACGCCACGCTCCCCGACCCAGGTGTGATAGCCCTGGGGAAACTGAATAATAAACTGATGGGCGTTGGCAATCTTGGCAGCTTCTTGCACCGCATCTAAGGAAAAATCTTCTTGCCCAAAGGCAATGTTTTGAGCGATCGTCCCGGAAAACAAAATAATTTCTTGCGGCACAATCCCAATTTGGCGGCGGAGGCTGCGCAGCGTCACATCGCGCACATCATAGCCATCAATCAGCACCTGGCCCTGTTGGGGATCGTAAAAGCGGGGCAGCAGATTCGCCAGAGTCGTTTTACCAGCCCCCGAAGACCCAACCAGCGCGATCGCCTCTCCTGGCAACGCCATGAGGTTGAGATCTTGTAAAACTGGCTGCTCTGGACGGTAACCAAAATCGACGTTGCGGTACTCAACTTTGCCAGTCACGGTTGGCAAAATCACCGCATTGGGGCTTTCAACCACAGATGGCTGAATCACTAAAAGTTCCATGACGCGATCGACAGAGGCTTCCCCTTGCTTAAACTCGTTGTAGTTGCTGGTTACCAGCGAAATGGGATCGATCAGCATCAGCACAGCTGTGAGATAGCTGACAAACTGTTCGCCGCTTAGATTGCGTTGAGAGATTTGCCAGCCGCCCAACAGCAGGAAAAATAACAAGCTGAGAGCTTCTAAAAAGCCAACTACCGGAAACTGAATTGCTTTCAACTTTTCAGTCCGAAAACGCGCCCGCCGATTGGCTTCTGCTTCTTTACGAAACTGGTTGAGGGTGTAGTCTTCTGCCGCAAATGCCTGCACCATACGGATGCCGCTAAACACCTCAACCAGTAACGCTGAAAGGTTAGACACCTGATTTTGACTGCGGTATGAAAGCTTGCGGAGTTGCTCACCAAACCAGGTAATTAAGAGAGCCATCAACGGCGCAATCAACAGTGTGGCGAGGGTTAACTGCCAATTGAGATAAATCATGTAACCCAGCACAACAATCAGTTGCAGCACACTGGGCACAAACTGGTGAAAGACTTTATTGATTACCTCACCGATGCGATCAATATCTTCGGTCAGACGATAGGCAAGGTCGCCACTTTGAGCGGTTTCAAAGTAGCTTGAGCTGAGCCGTTGCAAGTGGGCGTAAACATGGGTGCGCAGATCATAGACAATTGACAGCGCCGCCTTTGCCATCAGCGCATCTTGCCCAAACTGAGCAATTTTTTGAACGAGAAAAACGGCTGTACAAATTCCACCAAGCCGCGCGATCGCCAAAACATCACCCTTCGCCAATAGCCCTGCCATCTCGCCTGCGATTCTTGCTAGCAATGGCCACATCGCCGTGAACACCAACGTACACAGTAGGGCTTGCAAAATGACGGTTAACTGCGGCTGAAGAATCGTGAGCAGCAGTCGATAGCGATCGCTTACTTTCAATGCTTTAAAAAGTTCCTAAAAGATGAATGGAGTCGAGCGGCGAAGTGTAACCTCACCCTATTGATTATGTTGATTATCTCGCTTTGAGGTTAACCACCGAGTCCTTTAACCCAGGTTTTTAACAAATCCAGCAGGCTGGCACCACCAAAAGCTAAGGCCAACAAAATCGAAGTTGTGAGAGCAGCGCCCATTAAACAAACAACTAAGCCTGCGAGAGAAATAGCACCATCATCTTCCATCAAGCCAAAGCCAGTCACAAAAATCCCCATTGCAGGCAGGGTATTTGTGCCGGGAATTGGAATAATCATCGAAATGCCCATCAAGGTGATAAAAATACCAATTGTCATGCGGCCCGGAAAACTTGTGCATATCGGTAAGAGGCGTGGGCGAGAAAGCGTCTCAATTCTTCTTAACCAGGGGATACCAGCTTTTAAGACTCCTTGCACAGCTTTAAGTTCCATCGGACGACGCGCCACCCAATTTGGAATCCAGGGAGACTTTGATCCAGCAATCATCTGTAATGCAAGTAAGGCAATCACAATCCCAAAAGGAGTCGAGTACCCAGGGGCCGGAACTGGCAAGGCTGACGGTAGCGATAGGATGACAAACAAAAAACCAAAAATCCGTTCCCCAGCAAGGGTCAAGATCTCTGGTAAAGTCACTTGAGATAGTCGTTCTTCGTCAAAAAAATAGCGTTGCAGCTCTGCTGACAATTTCGCCATTAGGTTCTCCTGGGCAGTTGCATTTTCGCCTTATTCCGCTCAAACATCATCCCATAATTACGTCATGATTCACTTGGAGAGATGTCTGCGCTTCCTTTTCTGCATCCGAATTCCAACAAAGGCTGCAAAACCAACCATTAAACTCAAAATGACGACCTTAGAGACGGGGCCTAAGTATTTGTCAACCACTTCATAGTTGTCACCTAAAACGTAGCCTAAGTACGTGAGCAGAGCGACCCAAATCGTTGTGCCGAGGGTAGAGTAGAGCGTAAAAATCGCGATCGGCATGTTGTTAATGCCAGCCGGAAGCGAAATGAGGGTCCGGATCCCAGGAACCAAACGACAAAGGAAGACCGCCTTTCCGCCGTGGCGATTAAACCAACGATTAGCCTTATCGATATCTTCGCCAGAGATGGTGAGCCACTTACCATAGCGCGTGGCCCAATCGCGTAAGCGAGGTTCACTTACCCATTTGCCCAGGTAATACCAGGGGTAAGCGCCCAAAATTGTTCCGGCGACCCCAGCAAAGACCGCTAGACCAAAGTTGAGATTACCCTTAGCGACCGTAAACCCGGCTAATGGCATGATTAGCTCAGAAGGAATTGGCGGAAACAAGTTTTCAAGAAACATTAATAAGCCGATTCCCCAATAACCCAAGTTTTGCATGACCTGGGGAATGACATTTGCTAACCAATCACTCATAAATGCTCCTTGATAACAGCAAGAGCTAAAAGCCTTAATTTTTTGCAATAACTCGCTCTATCAAAACACAGATCGAGGGTAGTTGGTCTAGGCGTAGGGTCAAGTCTTTAAATTCGGGTGGGGTGAGTCAAGCGAGCCGCGAGGAACCGGGAAATAGGAGTGTAGCAGCCACTAAAGTAAGGGTTGGAATCGCTGAGCTTTGGCACCCTCTAATAGATATCAGGTGTGGGATCCGGCAATTTGAGCTGTAGAACTTCTTTTTGAGTTGCCAAGCTCCAGAGGCTAACTTTGCCATCCCAACAACTACTGGCGAGGAGTGCCATGTCAGGGCTGAGCGAAATCGCTTCGACGACGCTAGGTTGAGTCGGCAAGGTGGCGATCGCGGCTCCTGTCTGAGGGTGCCACAGGCGAATCGTGTTGTCTAAACCACTGCTGATCAGTAAATCCTGTTCTTTGTTGACCACCAGACTTGTTACACCAAATTGATGGCCTGATAGAGTATGGCGCAGACCACCCGTTTGCAGGTTCCAGATTTTGATGGTTTTATCTCCAGCGGCGCTAAACAATTGTTGCCCGTCGGGGCTAAGCAGCAGTGCATTCACCCCAAATTCGTGCCCTTCGAGCTGGCTGATGCGGCTGCCAGTTGCAACATTCCATAAATTGATCACTGACCAGCCACCACTGATCAAGCGATCGCCTTTGGCATTGAAGGTGAGGGCGTAAACCGGGTCGGGTTGCTGCGAAAAGCTGCGAATCGTGCTGCCTGTCGTGAGATTCCACAGCCGAACGGTGCGATCGCCACCACCGGATGCTAGCAGACTGCCATCAGGACTAAATGCGATCGCTTCGACCCAAGAACGATGTCCCGTCAGCGTTTTTACCAGTTGGCGAGTTTGCAAATTCCAAATTTTTACGGTTTGGTCGTGGCTGGCACTGGCGAGAAACTGACCGTTTGGGCTGAGAGTCAATGCCAAAATCGGTAAATCGTGCGCTTCGATGTGAGTTACTTCTTTCGCGCTCTTTAAGTCCCAAAAGGTGATCGTGCGATCGCGGGCAGTGATAAGTTGCTTACCATCGCGATTAAAAGTGACAATGGTTCGCCCAGAAAGAACACGTGCCATTTGCAGCGGCGGAGTCAAAGGACGGTTGGCAGGATGAAGCGGTTGACCAATGTTATCCAGGTTTAACTTGGAAATGTCACTAATTGGTAACACAATTGGAGTCAAGATCAATGTGGGGGCTAAGACATTTTTTATGTTTAAGAGACGAAAAATTTTCATAACAATTACCCATTAAGGGGAGTCAACCCACCTGAACCGTAACTAACTGCTGCATTATTCGAGGCTACAGAAACCTCAACCGAAATTTCTGACGCAAACCAGCAAAATTGCTGGAGCTTAAAGTGCTAGTTTTTTGAGTAACTGTGTCCTATGGCTAGCTTATCTATGAATCCTGTTTCTCTTGAGCCAACCCCACCGTTTGCCGCTCTGATCTTTGATTGTGATGGCACAGTCGCAAATACCTTACCCGTTCACTACAAAGCCTGGTCAGAAGCCGTTCGAGCCTTTGATATTGAGATTACGCCAGAGTGGTATTACGCGCGCGCTGGAATCTCAAGCTCAGAATTGATTGAGATGATGAAAGAAGCGTTTAAGCCTGATTTGGATGCAGACCAAGTAAAAGCCGAGAAACAGCGGGTTTTTCATGCCTTAGTAGAACAGATCAGCGTGATTCAACCCGTAGCTGACATTATTCGAGCCTATCGGGGAAAAGTGCCACTGGCGATCGCATCGGGTGGCAGTCGAGTGTTAGTCGAGGCAACCCTCACCAGTACCGGGCTAATTGACCACTTTGATTGCATTGTCACGATTGAGAATGTGGAACGAGGCAAACCTGCTCCTGACATTTTTCTAATGAGTGCGCAAAAACTCGACGTTGAGCCGCAAGAGTGCATTGTGTATGAAGACAGTGACATTGGGCTAGAGGCGGCTCGGCGAGCTGGGATGCGGGCGATCGATGTGCGGTTAGCCCAGTCTCACGCGTCTGTCTCGTAAATTAGCCCGACGAAAAGCTAAGCTGTGAGAGGCTTTTTGTCGCGACATTGCTCTCAACCCAAGCACGACTGCTATGTTTCTCTTTCTGTCTAAGTTACTGCCACTCTTCTTTTATCCGTTGGGGTTGGCCTGTTTGCTCTTGCTGGTCGCGTTGGTGATGCTGTGGCGTAAGCGACCTCGACGGGCTGCGATTCCTGTAGCACTGGCGCTGGCGGTGTTGCTGATTGGGAGTAATGGCTGGTTAGCGGGTTGGCTCGTGCGATCGCTAGAGATGCAGCACGTGCCGTCGGGAGAGTTGCCCACTGCTGATGCCATTGTGGTGTTGGGTGGTTGCACACGTCCGGCATCTGCTCCGCGCCCCTGGGTTGATTTGAGCGAAGAGGGCGATCGCGTGTTGCAGGGCATTCGGCTGTATCAGCAAGGGAAAGCCCCCAAGATCATTTTTAGCGGTGGCCGAATTGATTGGCATGGTGGCGGTACACCCGAATCGCAGGATATGGCAACGATCGCCACGGCTTTTGGCGTCCCAACCGCCGCCATCTTGCAGGATCCGACATCGCTCAACACCCGTCAAAATGCGGTGAATGTGCAGCAAATTCTCAAGCGAGAAGGGATGCGCCGAGTTTTGTTGGTCACTTCTGCGATGCACATGCCGCGATCGCTGCGGATCTTTCAAAAATTGGGCATCGAGGCTATTCCTGCCCCAACCGATTTTCTCTACACCGAAGAGGAGCAGGGCTGGTTGAGCAGCACCTCAGAAGCGATCAGTCTGAATGTTTTACCCGACGCCGATCGCCTGCGGGTGATTACTCGCGCCCTCAAAGAATATGTCGGCACGTTTGTTTACTGGTTGCGCGGTTGGGTTTGACCACCAGCGCGATCGCCTGCATGGGTGCCACGGGTAACTCCAAGCTGGTTTTGCAGTTTCAGCGTTTGCCATAGCTGGGCACCTGACATTTCACCCTTGAGGAGTTGCTGGTAGCAACGAATTGTTTGCTGCACCTGTTTGCCATTCTCATTTACAAACTCAATCCGAAAATGGCGTAAATTCGCAGCCTGTAATCGTTGTGCATACTCGGCTCCTGTTTGGGCGGTGCCGTTAAACAACGTGTTGCGACAACCCGCATCGGCTTGCAGGAGATGCTCGACCCCGGCGCGATCGCGCAGCTTCACGGTGTGGCTTTCGCAGGGTCGTCCACAGTTAGTAAAGTCAGTGCCCTCTGAGAGAAACGCGCAGAACACGCAATGCTCCATGTGAAACATCGGCATGTGCTGATGAATCGTGACTTCAAACCAACCAACCGGACTCGCACGCAGCAAGTCGTCTAACTGTTGAATATTGAGGTCGTAGGAAGCGGTTAACCGCTCCAGGTGAAACGTGCGTTTGAAGTAATCCGCCGTGATGGCGTTGGCGACGTTGAGGGAAAAATCACCCACGCAGCGATCGCCTGCAAAAAATTCCAGGTGGTCATAATTTCGCACCAGGTAGCCATCCGCTTCAGCCGCACGAACCTGCTCTAAAATCCAGCGTTCACCTGGTTTGGTAATCCGAGGTGGCGCAACCCAGATGGAGGCTTCCGTAGCATCCTGTCGCTGAGCCTGTTCTGTGCGGAACAGCGCGACCGCTTCCTTGTAGCGGCGTGGGTCTTCAAACTCGCAGTAAATTGTCTGGACTCCAGAAGTCAACGCGGCTTTGAGTTGAGTCAGATTACGGACGAGTACGATCAGCTCAGGCGTTGTCGCCATCTCACCTGAGTTAGAACGGTTAGGTAATAGCTGGGTGTAATGAGCCGCTTCGTTAAGTTGCCAGATTTTAGGTTGCGATCGCTGTGCCTCTAACTCCGTCACGATCGCCCGTCGCATCCGGTTAATTTCGCTGACCGGCATCAGCACCTCACCCTGAATCTGATTGCTAAAGCGGCCTAGCTGAAATGGGGTATTCCCCAAACGGGCAAACTGTTCGCGTAATCGCTCGGTTGTGAGGGGTTGGTTGGCGGCGGCTACTAAAGGCAGCGTGGACTCAACTTGAACGATGTGCCCCTGTTCATCCTGGGCGATCGCCACCAAATTTTGTCCCAGTTCTCCATGCACCTCCACCTGAATCGGACGCTGAAACTTGGGAGTGTCGCCACTATAGGTCTGTTGCAAGCGCTTATCTAACTCTGGATCACTCGTCTTCCAGAGGCGATCGCCCACTTTGACCCGTCGCCAATCAACATCGCGTCGTCCAAACGTCAGCTTGAGCTGTTTGCCCTGCCGCTCAACTGCATAGACCCGTCCCCCTTCTTCGCGCGCTTCTGGATGCCCCGAGTCAAACACCACCCCATCTCCCGGTTTCACAGGTGCCTCAGGCTGGATGACAACCCCCTCTTTATGAAGCTGAAGCACCTCCCCTAAGTAGACGCCGCGCTTCTTACCGAACCGAGCATGGACTAGCGCTTGATTATTAATGCCGTCAAACCAACCCGAATACAACCCCCGCGAAAACGCCATCTCAAGGTTGTACTGCTCCATTCCTATCTCACGTCCAGAACCCTGAGTAGGATGCGGTGCTGCTGGCTCCGGCTCTACTTCTGCCTGCCCGATCTTCTCCAACGCCTGCCGATACACCTGCGTCACATTTGCCACATACTCAGGTGCTTTCAGCCGTCCCTCAATTTTGAGACACGTCACCCCCGATCGCACAATTTCTGGTAGCACCGCAAACCCTGCCAAATCTTGCGGACTCAGCAAGTAACGGCGATCGCCCAGATCTACCACTTGCCCATCAGCGATCAGTTCATAAGGCATCCGGCAGGCTTGGGCACATTCACCTCGATTGGCGGAACGTCCCCCCAGTGCTTCACTGGTCAAACATTGACCAGAATAGGCGACGCATAACGCTCCGTGGACAAACACTTCTAACGGCAAGGAAAGGGCGCGATCGCTCAGTTGTTGCTGAATCCGATTGATTTCTTTGAGGGAACACTCGCGCGCTAACACAACCAACTGGCACCCTAGCTGTTTGGCAAAGTTAACGCCTGCCGCGCTTGTAATGGTCATTTGCGTCGAGGCATGAATCGGAAAGTCGGGTGATAACTGCCGGATTAGCCGACAGAGGCCAACATCCTGCACAATCACCGCATCGACCCCGGCACTGATAATCGAGCGGAGATAACGCTCGACGGCGGCTAATTCTGCTTGAAAGATCAGCGTGTTTAGCGTGACATAACCCTTTACACCGCGCTGGTGCAGCCACTCCATCAGCCTGGGCAAATCTGCAATGGTAAAGTTCTCAGCTCGCATCCGCGCGTTAAACTGCTCTAGCCCAAAGTAAATCGCGTCAGCTCCATTCTCAACGGCGGCTTTGGCGCACTCCCAATTGCCAGCCGGGGCGAGTAGCTCTGGTAGTTTAGGCTGAGTTGAGCGGAGGTCAGGTTGCGGCAAAGAAAGAGTCATACCAAAAGCGAGCGATCGCAGAAGTCACCGTTTCGACTGTAACGTAAAAGGTTAAAACTCTTCCATTAGCCTTTGACGGCCCCTGCCGTTAAGCCCTGCACAATCTTGCGTTGAAAGAGAAGGACGAGCAGCACTAGGGGCAATGTACCGACTACAGTTGCGGCAGCGATCGGGCCATAGGGCACCTCAAATACCGATGTGCCGCCAATTTGAGCCGATGCTACCGGAATCGTTTTCATCGTTTCTTCTGTGATGAAAGACAGCGCAAAGATGAACTCATTCCAGGCGAAGATGAAGGTCAAAATCCCGGTCGTGACAAGGGCAGGCAGCGTCAACGGCAAGACAATCTGGGTCAGCATTTGCCAGGTGTTGTAACCATCTACTTTGGCGGCATCTTCCAGATCTTTTGGGAGTTGTTGAAAAAAGCTGCGCATCACCAGGATGGTCAAGGGTAGGTTAATCGCCGTGTAGGGAATGATCAACGCCAGATAGTTATTGCCCAAACGCAGCCATTGCACGATTTCGAGTAATCCCTGAAGCAACAGAATGCCAGGAAACAGCGTCACCAAAACAATCCCCGCTTGGATCACTTTGCCGCCCAGGGGACGCAACCGCGCCAATGCATAGGCTGCTGGTGCCCCGATCGCCAAACAAACGGCTGTTGACGCCAGGGATACAAAGGCACTGTTGAGGATGTAGCGCAGAAAGGGACGGCGGGTAAATAGCTCAACATAGTGCGCCACAGTCAACCGCGACGGAAAGTAGATATTGGGTAAAGCTGCAATATCTTCATTCACTTTGAAGGAGGTCAGCACTTGCCACAAGATAGGTGCTAAACAAAAGACGCAGAGGGCAACCACCGCAAGCCAAAAGGCGACTTTGCCAAACCTTACACGGCTGGAGGGGGTTGTTGATGGGGTCGATAAGGTTGGAGAAATTTGTTGACTCATACGTAAAACTCCCTCAGCGGGTCAAACCTTGTAATGAAGCCTCAGTGCGTTGCCGAATGTGCCGAACAAGCCAGACGCTCAGTACGACGGCCAGCACTAATAGCAAAAACGTAATAACGACCAATGTAGAGGCGTAACCAAAGTCGAGATACCGCATTGCGTTGGAGTAGATGTAGAGTGCTACAACTTCCGTTGAACCACCGGGACCCCCGCCTGTCATAACTTGAATCAAGTCAAAAATGCCAAAGGCTTGAGCAACTCGAAATAAGATTGCGATGATCATTTGGGGAATTAGCAGAGGTAATGTAATCTGCGTAAAACTTTGTATTGGAGTGGCGCCATCGAGAGCATGAGCTTCATACAAATCTTCGGGAATGGACTGTAAGCCTGCGAGTAAAAGAATGCTAATAAATGGAGTTGTTTTCCAGACATCGGCAAAGATAATTGCGACATTCGCTGTGAAAGGTTCGCCGAGCCAGTTAACACCTGTTTGAGCGAGTCCTAATTTAAGTAAGATGTCATTGGCAATGCCGTATTGATCGTTAAAAATCCAAGTCCAGCCCAGGGCAATTAACGCTGTGGGTAAGGCCCAGGGCAAAATGGCAATCGTTCGCACAATGTCTCTTCCCCTGAAGGAGCGATTGAGGATCAACGCGATCGCCATGCCAATTACTAATTCAATCACAACTGAGATGAGGGTGAATCGGGCGGTAATCCCAAAAGATTGCCAAAAGCGACTATCGCCCATAATTCGGCGGTAGTTGTTAAACCCGGTAAAGATAGGCTTTAATTCGGTTCCTAAGTTTTGGTCAAATAGACCGAGCCAAACCGATCGCAAAATGGGATAAGCAAACACTAATAACAGAAGAACGATGGCAGGTAAGAGCAGATAAAGGCCAGTGCGTCGTTCGCGCGTGCGTAGGGTGTCGGTCATGGCTTCTCCTGGCGATCGCGGCGGGCAGATTCAAGCAACAGTCGAGTTTCTTTAGCGGCTTGTTGCATGGCGGCTTCAGGCGTCATCTGGTTGGTAATGGCGGCACTTAAATAGCGCTGTAGGATATCGGAAGCTTGCGCGTATTGGGCAATAGGCGGACGCAAAACGGCGCGATCTACGATTTGCAGCAGTTGTGGATAGTGCTCGTACTTCGCGACCACTTGCGGATCGGTGAAGAGCGATCGGCGACTGGGGACGTAGCCTGCATCTAAGATAAATTGCTTTTGAGCCGCCTCACTGGTGATAAACCGAATGGCTTCTAGGGCTTCTTTTAAGTGTTTGGATGTTTTGGCAACGCCTAAGCCCCACCCACCCAGGCAAGAGCCACTGATGGAACCATTTGCTGCCCCAATCATGGGCATGATGCCCATTTTGCCGTTAATGGGAGAGTTGGGTTGATTAGCGAGAGGCCAAACGTAGGGCCAACTGCGTAGAAAGACGGCATCCCCGGCTTGAAAGATGCGGCGGGTGTCTTCTTCGACGTAGGTTGTCACACCCGGGGGGGAAACGCCTTCGGCAATCGTGCTGCGTAAAAATTCAACAGCCTGGATGACTTCTGGCCGGTCTAACCCGACTTCTAAGGTGTCAGGATTGATCCAAAAGCCGTTAAACCCGCGAATGACCTCAACAAACATGGCGGTGGTGCCTTCATATTGTTTGCCTTGCCAGAGGTAGCCCCAGCGTGCCAAACCGCGCTGCTGAACTTCTTTTGAGATTTTGATAATGTCTGGAAAGCTCTGTGGGGGTTGCAGCCCTGCTTTGTCGATTAAGTCTTTGCGGTAATACAGCACGCCTGCATCCGATCGCACGGGAATGCGATAGAGTCGCCCGTTGTATTTTCCGCCTTCGATGTCTTGGGGTGAAAAGGGTGCGAGATCGGCTTCAGAAAATTCGTCGGTTAAGTCTTGCAACCAGCCAGCGGAAGCAAATTTGGCGGCCCAGGTGACGTCCATATTCACGAGGTCGTAGGGCGAGTTGCCAAGTAAAAAAGCGGTTGTATACAGGTCTTCGATCAGGTTCGGGGAGTTTGGCCCTTCGACGACTTCAAGGCGAATCCGGTTTTGCTGTTCGTTAAAAGCTTTGACCAGATTGTCGCGCCAGGGTGGCACGTCGGGGGCAGTCATTAGCAGCCGGAGGGTGACGGGTTGCTGCGACAACGCGACTGGAATTGCAATGAATGCCAGGGTGATCAGCGACAACAGTAGGGGGAACCATCGCCGTTTGAGAGGGCGGAGAAACCCTCTTTGCCAAAATTTCATCTTGTTCCTCAGTCAACAAAGAGAAGCTGCGATCGCTCCCTGTGCATGACAGGTGAATGCAGGCTTTGACTTTAAAGCCTAATCACTGGCTTCTAAACGGATGCAGATGAGTGGCAATTTCGTAAAAAATCGTAAGCTTGTTGGCTGAAATGAAGGCAAGTGGTTCGGGGGGTGTTTTTTCTGTTCTTCGCGCTTTCGCATTGAATTTCTTTAGAAAAGATTTTCTCCTGACCTATTTATCCCGAGCCAACGACCCTTGGGGGCGCCGCCCCCAAATCTCCGCTAAAACTCCCATCAAAAAAGTTGCCTCCGGGAGAAGTTTTTCGCTACATACCCTTAAAAAGCAAACGGATTCACAATCAACGAAAAGTAAAAGCCCTGCTCTTGCAGAGTATTTTTTTCGCCTGAGACTTCCGTTAAAGGAATCCCGTAGTCAAACCGAGCCGTGACCGCATTTCCAATCTGTAGGCGCAAGCCTGCCCCCACACCGACAAGAAACTGTGGATCGGGGTCCGGTCTACCCGACAAATTCCAACCAAACCCCGCATCAACAAATGGGGCAAATTGCAAAATCCCGTTGATCTTGGGCATTCGCAAGATGGGCAAGCGAACCTCAGCCGATAAGAGGGCACCATCATCCGTTAACAAAGTGTCCTGGCGATAACCTCGCACCGTATCAATGCCGCCTAAAGCAAACTGCTCAAAGGGAAGCACTGCTTGATTTGCCAGTTGGACATCCCCCCGCAGCAGCAACAACGTGTCAGGACCCAGCAACCTGACCCATTGAGCTTGACCTCGCCATGCAAAAAACTGACTATCGGGGGGAGTGTCGTTAATCGTCGCATTAAAGATATCCAGCCCAATGCTGAACTGCGATCGCAGTGCAATCACCTCATTGCTACTCCGCCAAACAGCATCTTGAAAGAAGCGAATCGCAGACAAGCGAGTAATGCCATCTGCATCGGCACCCAGCGCCGGAAAAGGCAACTCATCAGCAGTGCCAGTAAACAGCGTCGCCTCACTATACCGCTGGGTAAACGTCAACCCTACAGCAAACTCGCGTGAGGGCTTCTGCACCACCGGATGACGCACGGTGAACTCAAAATACTGCGACTTTGACTCAATATCCAGCACATTAAACGGCTCTTCAATCACATTGCTGTCTGACAAACCAAAACTAAATGTCAGCGTCGTGTTGCGCGGACTCACCGGAATCGTGTAGCTAAAGTCGCCCGCATTGCTACCATCCGTGTTGGTATAGCCTAAAAACAAGCGATCGCCATATCCCAGCAAGTTATTGTGAATCACCTGTGCCTGACGCCGAAAGGTGCCGACACTGGGAGATCGCCCGTTATCGAGAATAATTGGTAAATCAAACGCACGCGCTTCCTTGACCTGCACTTCTAACAGGCTTTCGCCCGGACGTGTCCCAGCTGACAACTCAGCTGAAATTGACTCCAATAAGGGATCCAGTTGGAGCAGTTGCAACGCCTCTAGCAATTGATCGCGGTTGAGCGGCTTCTGCGTTTTTAGCCCAATGCGGCTTGAGATGTAACCTGGCTTAAGGCGACGCGTGCCCGTTACCCGAATGTCTTCTAAACTACCCTCGACAACCCGAATTTCGACTTCAATGTCTTCCCCAGCCAACGTTTGCGGTGGAATGTATGCGCCGGAAGTAATGTAGCCGCGATCGATGTAAAACTGGGTCACAGCCGTTCGCGCTTGAAATAACTCAGCCAGCGTAATCGGGCGATTGAGAAAGGGTTTTGTCACCTCAGCCAGTTGAGCTTCACTGAAAACAGTGCTGCCAGTGACCTTAAACCGTTTCACTACAACCGTCTGGACGGAGTCAAGCGATGGTTCTGCCTCACCGGGAGTGGTGGGTGGCAATGGCAGTAGCTCTTCAGGGGGTGGAATCGGTTGCGGTGGGGGTGATTCTGGTAAGGGTTGGCTAGAAGGTGGTTCACCTTGCCGCAAAATTGGACTATTAATTTGCGGTGAATTTGGCGATGGTGTTTGACTCAGGGGCAGGTTTTGAACAGAGGGAGCAGAAACTGATTGGGCAACTGCTTGAGAAGTCAAACTTCCGTAACTTAAAACAAAACTAAAGCAAAGATAAAACTTTATATAGTGGCTTGAGCAGAGACGATTCACTTTCATTGGGGAACAGCAAATAAACGATCAAATAAAAATCACAGCTTCTTGAGAATTCTTATAGTTGAGAAAAATATACATTCTTCTCTTACCTGTTTTTTGTCTGATTTGTTATGACTAGGGCAAAACAGTGGGTGGTACCTTGATGGCATTTAGCATCTTTCATCAGCATTAAGCCCATGTAAGCCTGACCTGATACACTGCGCGCTCTTGAGAAGCGTCCGTTTCCATAACAAAAACGATTTTGGGTAGTTCTCACTATTTTGGGTAGTTCTCACTTGAGACAACATTTTTGTTAGGGGTAACTCTCAACAAAAGCTAAACATTGCTTGAGAGATTCCGAAGAAAATTTTTGAATCGCTTATGATTTTGAAACAGTTTGATTACTGTGAGAAATAAATCACTTTCCTTTCCTCCCTCTCCTGATAACTATGGTTTTTCCGGTGAAATGGCGACAGTGGCAAAAGCGTAAATTGCTGCCAATCTTCGGTTGGAGCGTGGTTGGGGTGTTTCTGACGATCGCGCTGAGTTGGCTACCTCTGGCAATGCCATCCCGAACGATCGCAGCAACGCCGAATAGCAATCCTGTTGTGTTAAAGCAGTCCTCATCAGGCTTGGCTCAGCGCTTGACCTCAGCCCAACAAGCATTTGCGGCTGGACGCTACACCGAAGCCCTGCAGCTTTGGCAAACAGCTTACAAAAGCTATCAGGAGCAAGGCGATCGCGCCAATGAAGCCGTCACACTCGGCAATCTAGCGCTTGTTTACGAAAAGCTGGGCCAGTGGACAGAAGCCAATCAGGCGATCGCAAACAGTCTGGCGATTTTAGAAACCTTGAAGTTGCCCGATCAAGAGCAGAAGACTCGCTATGGTCAGGCGCTTAACATTCAAGGTAGTCTCCAACTGGCTCAGGGACAGGCCGAACAAGCCCTCGCAACCTGGGAAAAAGCGGCTCAAATCCTGGGTCAAGCCAATGACGAGCCTGGGGTAATTCGAGTATTAATTAACCAGAGTCAGGCCTTACGTACTTTAGGGCTTTACCTGCGGGCGCGAACTGTTTTAGAAGAGGTGAATCAACGCCTGCAAGGTCAGCCAGACTCTCTGCTGAGAGCGGTTGGCTTACTCAATTACGGTAACGCGCTGCAATTGGCTGGCGATCGCGACGCGGCAAAAGCTGCCCTTGAGCAAAGCTTAGCCCTGGTGCAACAGGCTCAATCACCCGCTGATGAAGCTGTGGTACTGATGAGTCTGGGCAACTTAAATCGTGGCATTGGCGATCGCACCGCTGCTTCTGATTTTTATGAAAAGGCTGCGACGGTGTCACCTGCCCCGTTGCTGCAAGTACAAGCGCGAATCAACCAAATTCGGGTGTTGCTGGAGGAAGAGCGTGTCTCTGACGCTTTAGCCCTGGCTAAGCAGCTCCAGCCTCAAATTGCTCAATTACCGGCTAGCCGCACTAGCATCTATGCTCAGATTGGGTTGGCTCAGGCATTGATCAAATTGGCAGAGGCTCCAACCTCAGAGCAAACTAAGCAGTTGAGCGATCGCTCTCAGTCGCTGCTCAAAGAGGCTGCAAAATTGTTATCAATGGCGGCTCAGCAAGCAGCTCAGTTATCTGATGATCGGGCTGAATCTTTTGCTTTGGGTAACTTGGGCAACGTTTACGAGAAAACTAAGCAAGTTGAAACGGCTCAGAAGCTGACTCAAAAAGCGTTAGCATTGGCCCAAGCGAGTAACGCACCGGATATTTCCTACCGCTGGCAGTGGCAACTGGGACGTTTGCTCAAAGCGCAAAAACAAAATGAATCGGCGATCGCGGCCTATTATGATGCCGTTAATACGCTGGCACTGATTCGGAATGATCTGGCAGCCAGCAATCTCGATCTGCAATTCACTTTCCGTGAAAGTGTAGAGCCTGTTTATCGTGAATTAGTTAGCTTGCTCTTAGAGCCTGAAAAAAATGAGGTGAGCCAGGAACGGTTGACACAAACTGTACCCGTAGTGGCAGGGAATCAAGAGCGTGAGGTGAGTCAAGACCGACTCAAGGAAGCGCGTAAAGTGATTGAGTCACTACAACTGGCTGAGCTAGACAACTACTTCCGCGAGGCTTGTTTAACCGGGCAACCCATTCAAATTGATCAGATTGATCCGACAGCAGCGGTGATTTACCCAATTATTTTGAGCGATCGCCTTGAAGTGATTGTGTCCCTGCCCAACAAAACCCTGTACCACTACTCAACCCCAATTGACCAGGTTGAGTTAGACACCCTTTTGAACCGCACTCGCCAATTTTTGCGGTTATCGGCGCTGGCAAAGCTCCAGGTCAAACTCGCTCAAGATGTTTACCAACTTTTGCTAGCCCCGGCTAAAGCTGAGTTAGAAGCCAATGGTGTTAAAACCCTGGTGTTTGTGCTGGATGGGGCATTACGCAACATCCCGATGGCGATCTTGCACGATGGCGAAAATTATCTGATCCAGAAGTACAACCTGGCGATTACGCCTAGCTTGCAATTACTTGCGCCAAAACCTCTGGCAGGGAGCCAGTTACGAGTCTTAATTGGTGGCCTGAGTGAGTCGCGCCAGGGCTTTACTCCCTTGCCAGGTGTAAAAGAAGAGGTGCAACAAATTCAAGCTGAGGTGCCATCTCAACTTCTGCTGAATGAAAATTTTACGAGCGCTGCGATTCAGCAACAAATCGAGTCGGCTCCTTACCCCATTGTGCATCTGGCAACCCACGGCCAATTCAGTTCTGATGCTGATAACACCTTTATTCTTGCTTGGGATGAAAAGTTAAATGTGCGGGAATTAGGGGAACTGCTACAAAAACGCGAAGAAGAAGCCAAACGCCCGATCGAGTTGCTGGTGCTGAGTGCTTGTCAAACAGCGGAGGGCGATCGCCGCGCCACTTTAGGGCTAGCCGGAGTTGCCGTCCGCTCAGGGGCACGCAGCACCGTTGCTACACTGTGGCCTGTTGATGACAAGGCAACATCAGAATTTATGACCTTGTTCTATCAGGAGTTGGTGAAACCGGGTGCAACAAAAGCGGGTGCCCTTCGTCAGGCTCAACTAGGGTTGCTCAAAGATTTTCCCCAACCCTACTTTTGGGCCGCCTTTGTGCTGGTTGGCAACTGGCAGTAATCCTGGCCAGATCTTGAAGCAAGCGTGATTTCACGAGAACCTTGCTAAAAGTTCATCTAAGAAGTGTGGCAATTTTCTCGGAATCTTGATTCACTTGAAGAGGGGGAGTGTTTCCGGACAAATACCGTTTACTTCCGTATCTAAAATTGCACTATATAACTAGCTGCCTATGTGTTACTCTTCCTTAAATCGTCGCCTCAGCCTTCTCCTGGCCAGCTTTTGCTTGACTGGGCTTAGCTTTTCTTTTATTGAAGTAAACGCCTCTATTGCAGCTCCCGTTCAAGTCGCTCAGGCGAAAAAACGCAAGGTCATATTTCGCCCGCGTAAGGGTCAACCTGCCCCAAAAACAACGCTGGGGGGTGGGCGGCGGCATCGCGGTGTGTGTCCCCAAGATGTGACCAATACTCCGGCTGATGCCCAACCAGAGCGCATGAAAGCTTTAGTTCCGGCTGAGACGGTTGCAACAACAATGGCAGAGCAACCAACCCTACTCGTGCAGTTACCCAAGACATCGGCGGTTGCTGTTGAAGTGACCCTACTCGATGCAAAGGGCATTGGCTTCTATCAAAAATCGATTGACCTTGAGGGGGTTGAGACGCCAAGCGTCCTGCGGCTAGATCTAACGAATGAAGAGGCGAAGTTAGAAATAGAGAAAGACTACGCTTGGATGGTGACGCTAGTTTGCAGCAAAGAAGGTGCCCGTCCTGAAGATCCCTTTGCTGTCGGCTCAATTCGGCGAGTTGCAGACGAGGCTGACCTGGCTCAGAAGCTAGAAATGACTACTGATCCGCTTGAGCGGGCAGCTCTCTATGCCGAATCAGGGATCTGGTATGAGGCGATCGCTGAGCTAGATGCACTGCGTCGTGAAAAACCAGATGACCGCGCGATCGCCTCAGCCTGGAATGATCTGCTGGCATCGGCTGGGCTAAATTCTTCGCTGGTTACAGCTAGCAATTAAACGATTAATATTTAGCGCTTTGCTCATCTACAAAGCACCAGAGCCACTGTTCGCCTAACTCGGCAGAGCTAATTACTGGGTGTCCACTCGCTTCGTAATGGCGACGTGCGTGCTGATTTTTAGATGAGTCACAGCACAGCATCTTGCCGCAGGCTTGGCAGATTCTCAAGTGAATCCAGCGATCGTTGACCTTAATACACTCCTCGCACTGAAATCGGGGAAAGTTTGACTTGAGAACGAGATTCTCTAGATCTAGTTGACTGAGGTGAGAGCAACTCATAAGGTGAAGGTGAAAGGTTAATTTGAGAGTAGAGTAACCTTTCTCAACGGTTTCGACATGAGTACACCGGGGAATTCGTGAGTGTCCAGAATTTGATGATCCAGCGCTTAATTATTAAGAGTTCGCGAAGCAGCAAAAACGAATCATTACGTTTACAGAATTTTTTCCAAAATTAAGATCAGTTCTCGTGAAGCAAGTTACTACAGGGTGCTGCCTACACCGTGATATTGCTGAACTCCAGCACAAGCGGCGTGAAACCCTTCATGAATGTAAGCAGCCATGTTCTACGCATCCCGCCGTCGTTTTGGGCAGACTCCACTCACTCGATCGCTGCTGTGGTTTCTCAGTAGTCTTTTACTAATCAGCGCGATCGCGGCTATTCCCTGGCAACCTGCTGTGGCAGCCATTAACCAGGCCACCGTCGTTGAAATTTTGGATGGCAACCAGGTCTATATTCAAAACAAACAAGCTAAGAAAAAGGATATTGCTCGACGCCAGCAACAAGTGCGCACTGGGGGTTCTCGCACCGAACTCAAGTTTGACAATGGGGCGATTGGTCGGTTGGGCAAAAATTCACAGTTGATTGTCGGTAGCCAATGCTTTCAAGTGCAGCGCGGGCAGATTTTGGTCAACGGCGCGGCGAATGGTTGCACAAAGTCGCGCCGTTTAAGTGTGAGAGGCACCACCTATGCCGTAGAAGTCGATGACAACGACCAGTCTCAAATTACGGTACTCGAAGGCGAAGTGGCGGTTGCCCCACTTGAGTCGGCCAATCTTGACACACCAGCCTCAGCTGCCCCGGAAGCGACCCAACCTGAAGTTGTGTTAAAAGCGGGGCAACGGCTTTCGATTACCCCTGAAGGGGCTGTTGGCAAAGTGATTCAGCTATCAAGAGCCGACTTTGAGCAGCTCTTGATGGGGGAACTCTTCAAAGGATTTAGCACTGAGATTCCAGGTATCGCCAAAGTCAAAAGCGCGTTTCAACGTCTCTATCCGGGGGCAGCCTTCCCTGGTTTGCCCAGCATCCCCACACCATCCCTGCCAATTCGCTTACCGTTCTAATGGCTGGATGCAGGTTTGCAACTAGCGCAGCAACGGAACTGGCAGTTCACTAAAAGAACTTTGCAGGGTTGGTAATGACTGAGCCATTGGTCATTCGTTTTCTCTACTTGGCAAAGTTGGCTTGGCAGACCACTCGATGTGTGAGCCGTTTTTGACGAAAAACTTTCATCTTTCCTAGCTCGCAAGCCGCTTCTACCGCTTAATTGAATGATGCTTAAATTGCTAAAATTCTTGCCCACTCTGCCTGCCCGATTGCTTCAGCCAGTAGGTGCGAGCTATCTCTTAATTGGGCTGTGGACAGGCGTGGGGGCGATCGCTACGGCGCTGGATTTCCCGCTAGTCCAGGTCTGGGATCAGCAGGCACAAACCCGTTTTTTTGAGGTGCGGGGTCCGATTGCTGCGCCCCAAGAGCTTGTTGTGTTGGCAATGGATGAGCGAACCGATAGCCAGGTTCGCTTTTTTGAGTCAGCCACCGCTCGACCTGATTTTGTGCAGTGGCTAGAAACCTCGCCCTGGAAGCGACAGGCGCATGCAGTGGTGTTGCAGCGACTGATGGCAGGTGGGGCAAAAGTTGTTGGGATTGACGTGCTATTTTTAGATGCCAGTAGTCATGGCGAACAGGACGATCGCGAGTTGCAGCAGGTGTTGCAGCGCTATCGTGAGCGGATTGTGTTAGCCGCCGAATATGCCGAAGATACATCACAAGGGTTTGGCATCAGCTTGTCAGAACCAAGCCCCACGCTCCAGATTCAGCCTCCCCTGCAAATCGGCTATGTGAATGCTCTACCTGCCGCTGATGGCAGAATTCACGATTTGCCAGGTCAATATCGCCAACAAGTTCTGGCATCCCTGGGGCTGACTGAAATTCCTGCCTTTAGTGAGGCGATCGCTCAGATTGCTAATCCCAAGCTGAAGCCACCCAAAGGCGAAGGCATTTACTTCTACGGGCCGAGCGGTCGCACTTTCGAGACGATTTCATTTTGGGATGTGCTGGATCCTCAGGAATGGCAACGCCTCCAACAGCGGCAGGTATTCAAAAACAAGATTGTGTTGGTCGGTGCCACCGCAGAATCCTATCAAGACTTTGCAGCGGCTCCCTTTGCCGAATCCTTCCTTTACCCTAGCCGGATGCCAGGGGTCGAAATCCACGCGAATGCGGTTGCTACCTTGCTTAAAGACCGGGCGATCGCTGAGGGTATGCCTAACTTCTGGGTTAGAGGGTTATTTGTGCTGGTTTTTGTTGGGGCGATTGGGCTGATGACGCGCTTACTACGAGTAAGTTGGCAGCGGTTAGCCTTTAGTATGGGGATTGCCCTCGGTTGGGTGGGAATAGGCTACGCTAGCTTTACTTATGGACAAACGGTTTTGCCCGTCGTCGTACCAGCCGGGGCGATCGCGTTGAATGGTATTACTTACTTTGTATCTGGCACCATCACCGAACAGCTAGAGAAGCGTCGCCTCCGGCGCACCTTGGAGCGATACGTTGCACCCGCGATCGTCCAAGAGATTTTGAAACAACCGGACGATTATCACAGCCTTTTACGGGGGCGTAAACTTAAGGCGGCTGTGCTTTTCTCAGATATTCGCAGCTTTACCACCATCTCAGAAAGTATGGCAGCTGAGCATGAAACTGAGCATCTGGTGGAGCAGCTCAACACTTACCTGGATGCGATGGTGCAAGCGATTAGTGAGGCAGGCGGCACGGTGGATAAGTTTATTGGGGATGCGGTAATGGCGGAGTTTGGTTCGCCTATCTCGCAAGGTGAAAAGGAAGATGCGATGAATGCGGTGCGGGCGGCGTTGAAGATGCGGCAGGCGTTGATTGAGTTGCGCGATCGCTGGCATCAAGAAAATCGCGTCCTCTTTTTTAATGGCATTGGTATCAACTATGGTGAGCTGATTGCTGGCAATATTGGCTCAGAGCGGCGACTGGAGTACACGGTGATTGGGGATACGGTGAATGTGGCGAGTAGGGTCGAAGGGGCAACCAAAATTTGGGGCACTGACATTCTGATTACAAAGAATGTGTATGACCTGGTGTGCGATCAGGTTGAAGCTTCCTATTTAGGCGAACATGCAGTAAAAGGGCACGGTGCTACAATTCCGCTTTATGCGTTGATTTGTCTAAAAGGTGAAAGTCCAACTGCGTATTTGAAAATGCGGAATGAGTTGCGTCGCTTCCTAAATTGGAAGCCTCCGTTAAAAAGTTGAAGCAACAGCGAGTGGATGAAGACGGTTTTTAGACTATGTGATGGAAGATTCAGGTGCGATCGCATGGGGTTGTGGGCAATGTCCTCAAGGGTTCTGGTTCGGGATGATTTAATTCCAGAGGCAGCTTTTTGTCGGAGTTGAGCGGAGATTTGGGGGCGGCGAAGCCGCCGAATCGGGGGACTTCCCCCCGCGCCCCCGCTCGTAGGGGACTCACTCCCCTACAACCCCCGCAAGGTCGTGCGTGTGGGTGTTGTAGGGTTAGCTAGTCATCTGTTGCGAGTGACAGGTTGGGCACTTCGATCGCTGACAGAGGGGACGGGTGACGTGATGCGGAGGTTGCCAGGGCGATCGCTCCTACTCTGCTCCCTCAATTGGCGCAAACCCTTGCCTTTGCACATTCTCAGTCACCACGCGTGGCTCTAAAAATTGCAATAAATAATCGGGACCACCTGCTTTTGAGCCAACTCCTGACAGCTTGAATCCGCCAAAGGGCTGCCGCGCCACGATCGCCCCCGTAATGCCCCGGTTCACGTACAAATTCCCTACTTCAAAATCGGCATAAGCGCGATCAATATGGGAGGGAGTGCGCGAGTACAGACCACCCGTTAGGGCGAAGTTTGTGCCGTTTGCGATTTCAAGTGCTTCATCAAATGTTTTGGCTCGCATCACTGCTAAGACCGGACCAAAGATTTCCTCTTGAGCGATCGTTGCTGTGGGTGGCACATCGCGAAACACGACCGGACCGACAAAGTAACCACCACTCGGACTCGGCAACTCCAACGCCAACTCACAGTCAAGCTTGCCCTTCTCGATATACTCTCGAATGCGTGCCTGCGCGTTGCCATCAATCACTGGCCCCACCTTGGTTGCTGGTTGCTCCGCTATGCCAACATTCAGCGATCGCACGGCCTCAACCAGCCGTTGTAAGAACATGTCATAAATCGGCTCCAGCACAATCGCCCGCGAGCAGGCTGAGCACTTTTGCCCACTGTAGCCAAATGCCGACTGCACCACCCCTTGCACTGCCTGATCCAGGTCTGCACTTTCATCCACAATGATCGCGTTTTTGCCACCCATTTCAGCAATTACCCGCTTTAAGTGCTTCTGGCCGGGTTGTACATCTGCTGCTTCTCGATAAATCCGGCAGCCAACTTCCTGCGAACCTGTAAACGCAATCATGTGAACATCGGGATGCTTCACCAGGTGAGCGCCTACTGCCGAACCCTTCCCCGGCACAAACTGAAAGACCCCTGGGGGAAACCCAGCTGCAACCAGAATCTCGGCAATCTTCGCGCCAATCACCGACGAAACCTCGGCGGGTTTCAACAAGGTGCAGTTACCTGTCACTAGTGAAGCGACCGTCATCCCGACTGGAATCGCGAGTGGAAAATTCCAGGGTGAGATAACCAGCGAAATGCCGCGCGGTTGATAGAAGTAGCGATTGGTTTCACCGGGGTAGTCGTAGGCCACGCCCTGCTCTAACCGCTCCATTTCATCGGCGTAGTAGCGACAAAAATCGATCGCCTCCGAAATTTCAGGGTCTGCCTCTTGTACGACTTTTCCTGTTTCTAGCACCATCCAGGCTGTTAACTCAGCCCGCCGCTCTTCCATGATGTCGGCGGCTCGCCGCAAAATTGCCGCCCGTTGACTCACTGGGGTCTTCTTCCAGGCGGGAAACGCTGCCTTGGCTGCCGCGATCGCCTGTTCCGCCTGCTCGACTGTGATCAGCCCGATTTGACCGACTACTTCACTCGACTGCGACGGATTGACTGAATCAACAAATGTCACCGTTTGCACATATTCCCCGTTGATCAGCGGCAAGTACTGCTTTCCAAGTTGTTGCCGTACCTGTTGCAATGCGGCTCGAACCTCTTGCCGATGTTGGCTTTCGGCAAAATCAGTGTCGGCTGCATTATGAAATGCATGGTTGTCTATCTTTTGTCCTGCGTCTGTCTCCGCTTGAATCATTGGAACAGCCAATAATTCTTCTACCGGACGTTCTTCTAAGTTTTGTCGTAAGAAGGAGCTGTTTGCTGTATTTTCGAGCAAGCGACGAATCAGATAGGACATGCCGGGGATCAGCTCCCCATAGGGACAGTAGACCCGCACGCGATAACCCTGATCCGCGATCGCTTTCCCTAATTTATCCGCCATGCCATACAGCACTTGCAACTCAAACCGCCGCTTGGGAATTTTCAGCGTTTCTGCGATCGCGATCGCGTGGGCTTGCGATCGCACATTGTGACTACCGATCGCTGCATAGAGATAGTCATGGTTCTCTAACAAAAGTTGCGTCATCTGCTCAAAATTGGCATCCGTCGATTCCTTGTCGTTAAACACAGGCTGCGCCCAATCTTTTTGCACGGCCTTGATCGTCTCCTGATCCCAATACGCGCCTTTCACCAGGCGAACGGTCAGCGGTGTGCCCCGTTGTTTGGCCCACGCAATCAAGTCTTGCAAATCGGCTTTACTGTCGCGCAGATAGGCTTGCAGCGTCACCCCTACATCTGAGCGATCGCGAAACTCGTCTTCCATCAACAATTGCTTGAGGATTGCCAGCGTCGTGTCTTTGTAGTGGTACTGCTCCATATCGAAGTGAACCGCTGCCCCCAATTCTTTTGCACGGCGCAGCAAAATTCGGATGCGATCGGTCACGCGCTGCTGACTGCCAATCTCATCCAGGGGGTCAAACTGGGAATAGAAAGCTGTTAGCTTTACGGAAACTTGCACCCTGGGCAGGTCTTCGCCATCGGCGCGATCAATTTGATCAACCGTAGACCAGCGCTTTGCCGCATCGGTCAATTGCTCCATCAGTTCTAAATAGCGATCGAGGTAAGACTGCGCCTCAACCTCCGTGATCACAGCTTCACCCAGCAAATCAACGGTAAAAGCCATTTTGTTCTTGCGCAGTTGTTCAACCGTTTTAGTCACCTGTTGAATTGTTTCGCCTGCAATGTATTTATGAGCCAACGTCTCAACCGCTGTTGAAACGGTCGTAGCTGCTAATTGACCCGGCATTGAGTCCGGACTGGCAAAGCCCAACATCCCTTTGAGAGCGGCGGGTAGTTCCACTTCCTCACGACTGAGATACTCTTGTAGGTGACGGGCAATCTCGGCCTTGCTCCGTAGAGCGGGCAAACAATCAATAAACCGAAAAAGTTGAACGCGCAACCCAGGGTTACTCATGGCCCACCCTAGCAATTTGTCGTCCCAGCGCATTTGATCCCGCACTTGAGCAAAAAGGGAGCGAGCTTCGCGGGTAGCTGACAACAGTTTACGAGCGATCGCTTGGGTCTGATCTTCGTAGGAATTTTGAGAAATATGGGCAACCACAGTTCAACTCCGAATTGAATGAGGAGAGGAAGTTGACTTCCTGCTAGAGCAACTTCGATCTTAACGCTGATAGACATTACCTCAGATTGAATTGCAGAAGACAGGCTTCACGGATAGCTTCGAGTACGGTATATTTGGCTCGTCTTTGTAAATTTTTAATTTTCTAAACAAAAGATAATCTACTGGCGTGTGCCCCATCTAACCACCCCTATGCTGCGAAACCCATCTGCTTCCCTACTCTCTCTCTTACTGTTTACGTCGCTGGCAAATGTCGCTGAATTGACGACGCAACGACCATCAGCGGCTCTAGCCCAATCGCCCAGCCCCAGCCCCAGTCTGCCAAGCGAGTTGCCCAGTGGCACAACAGTGCGAATTGATGGCTCTTCCAGCATGCGAGCAACGAATGACGCACTCGAAGCCCAGTTTGAGCAGAAGTACGCCGGGACGCAGGTTGAAAAAGCTTATAACGGCTCAGATGCAGCACTCAAAGCGTTAGTGGATGGCAAAATTGATCTGGCAGCGATCGGGCGGCCGCTCACCCAGGCCGAAAAAGATCAGGGGTTAGTTGCACTGCCTGTTGGTCGCGAAAAATTAGCTATTTTTGTAGGGCCAGACAACGATTTTCAGAGAGACCTGACATTTGAGCAATTTGCTCGCATCTTTCGGGGAGAGATTACAAATTGGTCGCAGGTGGGCGGTACGGCTGGCACAATTCGCTTCATCGATCGCCCCCAAACGAGCGATACCCGTCGCACGCTCCAAAACTATTCAGTCTTTGAAGGTAAGCCGTTTGTCACTGGTTCAACGGCGGCTCCGGTCACGGTGGATGAAACCGATGCTGTGGCTAAAGAGTTAGGTAACGACGGGATTGGTTACGCTGTTGTCAGCCAGGTTCGCGATCGCTCCGATCTGCGGATTGTGCCGATGCACAAAACCTTGCCGACCGACTCTCGCTACCCCTACTCGCAACCCCGCTATTACGTCTTTAAGAAAGGTGCTTTGCCAGTCGGTGCAGCGGCCTTTTTGGGCTATCTCACCTCTACCCCAGGGGGAAAAGCCATCATTGCTAATGAAACCGCTGTTGTTGCTGCACCTAGCCCCACGGTTCCCGCTTCTCCGGCTCCGGCTGAGCCAGCCCCAACAGCGACTCCGGCTGTACCACCAACTGCTGCCGAAGCCAGCGATCGCGGTGCTTTAGGTTGGCTCTGGTATTTGATTCCTTTTCTCCTGTTAGGCCTGCTACCTCTGCTGCTCCGGCGGCGGCGTGGCGTACCATCCGCACCGATTGATCGAGCAGTGCCACATGCTGATGCGCGAGGGGCTGCCCCACTTCCCCCTCCAGTTCGCGAAGCCCAAGTCTCCCCTCCAGTTCGCGAAGCCCAAGTTCCCCCTCCGTCAACGCCAGTTCCTCCGGTGACACCAGTGGGCGATCGGGGTGTGCCAAAAGGGGCGATCGCAACAGGAGCCGCTGCCTTGGGTGCTGCCGCTGCCGCTTTACGCCGAAGTGAGCCAAAAGCAACCGAAGCGGGTCGCATGGTTGGGGACAAAGTTGTGCCTCAGCGAGATTTGAGCGATGTCGATGCAGGTCTAGCAGCTTTGCCCGATGGTTATGGTGGTAGCTCGATTGTGCTGATGCCCCGTGACCCGCAATGGGCTTATACCTATTGGGATGCCCCCAAAGAACATCGCGAACAACTGCGAAAGCAAGGTGGGCAACGCTTAGCCCTGCGCTTGTATGATGTCACCAACGTTGATCTTTCATATCAAGCGCCCCACAGTTTGCAGCAATACGACATTGATGAACTCGCACGGGATTGGTATTTACCAATTCCAGTCAGCGATCGCGATTACCTGGTTGACATCGGCTATTTGACAGATGACGGACGCTGGCTGCTGTTGGCTCGCTCTAACCCGATTCGGATTCCGCCTGTTTACCCCACCGATCAGCTTGAGGACAAGCAACTTACAGTCGGTTGGAATGAAGAATTAACGGGTAAAACACTCTCTGATCTATCGCTTGCTTCGGCTAGAGGTGTTGGCATTCACGAGCAGATGTATCAACTGGGTCGTGCCGATGCAGGAGATCACGTTGCCGCGTCGATTTACAGCTCAATGCAGCCTATTCCTGGCTCTGCTCAAATGGTTGAAAGCTCCTACGGTATGGCATCTGGGGCGGCTCTCACCATGTCCGGTATGGGGATGTCGGGTGTGGGGATGGGCTATACCATGTCGGGGATTGGGATGTCGGGCGTTGGGATGGGCTATACCATGTCCGGTATGGGGATGTCCGGTGTGGGGATGGGCTATACCATGTCGGGGATTGGGATGTCGGGCGTTGGCATGATGTCGGGTGTGGGCATGGGTTACACCATGTCTGGCGTTGGCATGATGTCTGGCGTTGGCATGATGTCTGGGATGGGCATGATGTCTGGGATGGGCATGATGTCGGGTGTGGGCATGATGTCGGGCGTGGGCATGATGTCCGGCATTGGCATGTCCGGCGTTGGTATGGGTTACACAATGTCCGGTATTGGCATGTCCGGTGTTGGTATGGGTTATACGATGTCCGGTGTGGGTATGTCGGGTGTTGGGATGGGTTACACCATGTCCGGTGTGGGTTACACCATGTCCGGGGTAGGTATGTCGGGGATTGGCATGTCGGGGATTGGCATGTCGGGGATTGGCATGTCGGGTGTAGGCTTCTTTGCTTCGATGCCACCGATGCGCGTGCGTAAGTTCTGGTTGGTTGGGGATGCTGAGTTGATCATCTACGGTGCGACCGAACCCGATGCGACGCTCTACATTGCGGGTAATCTCGTTCCGTTGAACCCAGATGGTACGTTCCGATTCCACATGTCATTCCAGGATGGGGTGATGGACTTCCCGATTTTGGCGATCGCCGCTGATGGTGAACAAACCCGTACCATTCACATGCGCTTTACCCGCGAAACGCCTGTTAGAAACACCAACACCAAAGCAGAAGCGATCGAAGAAGTCTTTTAATCCTGGAGGTTTGGACTAATTCCAAAAATACACCCCATTTAGGAGGGACAAATGGCTGTTTGCCCTGACATATAGTGGAAAATTGCGTTTAGTCTAAAGTCCAATTAACCATCACTGGTTGGGATAGACAAATAAAACTATCTATCCTGAAAAGGCTCTTAGGGGGCTGAATTTTGTCTAGCTCAAGGTTTGCGGCTGATAGGCATGCGATCGCAAAAACTCCATTGCGGCGTGGGCAGCAAGGGGGCGGCTAAATAAGTAACCTTGCATTTCAAAGCAGTCGAGCGATCGCAAATGCTCGGCCTGTTCCTCAGTTTCAACCCCTTCCGCCACGACGCTCAAGCCTAAGCCTTTGCCAAGAGCAATCACGGCGCTCACAATGGCGGCATCGTTGCGGTCAAGGGTTAACTCGTGGATGAAAGAGCGATCAATTTTGATTGTGTCGAGCGGAAACTTCTTCAGATAACCTAGCGACGAATAACCAGTGCCAAAATCGTCAATTGAGATGTGAATCCCCATGTGGCGCAGACTTTGCAGCATTATGCGAGTAAACTCAATATCCTGCATTGCCGTTGTCTCAGTGATTTCTAGCTCCAGACAATCGGGTGACACCTGGTTCTCGGCTAGCACTTGCGTGATCGTTTCGATCAACTGATTTTCTCGAAACTGACGCGCTGAGAGATTGACCGCGATACGTTGGGGTGCGATTCCAGCCTTTTTCCATTCGGCATACTGCTGGCACGCCATTCGCAACACCCACTCCCCAATTGGGATGATTAGCCCCGTTTCTTCAGCGATCGCGATAAATTCGCTGGGTGCCACAAACCCTAACTCTGGATGTTGCCAGCGCAATAGGGCTTCCATGCGGGTGATTTGCCCGGTGATGACATTGAGTTGCGGCTGAAAATACAGCAAAAACTGTTCACGGGCGAGGGCATGATGCAGACTGTTTTCGAGAACAAGCAACTCAGAAGCCCGCGAGTTCATCGCCGGAGTGTAAAACTGAAATGCATTGCGCCCCCGCTCTTTCACCCGGTAGAGCGCAGCATCCGCATTCTTAAGCAAGGTTTGGGCATCAATGCCATCGTAAGGATAGATCGCAATTCCAATGCTGCTGCTGATATAGAGTTCATGTCCGGCGAGTAAGAACGCAGGCCGTAGGGCTTCGATGATGCGTTGCGCGGCTTTGGCAATGTCTTCGGCAGACGTGATTTGCGGTAGTAACAAGGTAAACTCATCACCGCCCCAGCGAGAAACGGTATCCCCTTCGCGCAGGCAACCCGACAAGCGCTTGGCAACCGCTTGCAACAACTGATCTCCCACCGGATGCCCCAGCGTGTCGTTAATTGTCTTAAACCGATCCAGGTCTAAAAACATCACTGCCAGATTGGTTTCATTCCGCTGGGCGTGTGCCAGAGCCAACCGCAGGCGATCGCTAAACAAAGTCCGGTTGGGCAGATCTGTCAGCAAATCGTGGAACGCCTGATAGCGAATCATCGCCTCGGCTTCTTGCCGTTTAATTGCCCCACTGATGCTGGCTGCCATCGCAATCAGAATCGACTGCTCATTCTTCGTCCAGATGCGATCGCTGCCGCATTCATCAAACCCGATATAACCCCAAAACTGCTCATCCATCAGAATTGGAACCATCAAGATCGATTGAATGTTGTCCCGCTTGAGCAACTCCTGCTCTGCGATTGGAAACTCACAAGTCAACCCACTGAGTGAGCGACCCGCCGAAAGGGTTTCATACCAACGAGTCATACCATAAGCACTGTAGGGCTGATTTTGCCAATGTTCTTGGTGAATCGTTGGCATGATCGATTCGCGTACCCACTCGTAGCGCATACTCATAGCGAGTTCGCCCGTTTGTGAATGAGGATGGTTTTCGTAAATGTAGACGCGATCAACCTTGACCGCTTCGCCAAGCGTCTGGAGGGCACGGGCGATCGCAATATCAAAATCTGTCTCAGTTAGGAGATACTGAGTCGCCTCAGCCACCCCCTCTAACAAGTTGTCGCGTTGACGTAGCTCAGCCTCAGCACACTTACGCACCGTAATATCTTCGACGGTGCCCTCAAACCCAATCAGCTCACCTGTTTCATCCCGAATTGTGCGCGCATTTTCAGATATCCAGATGACATTCCCATCTTTCTGATAAATCTCTGACTCAAATCCCCAAACGGTATCGTTTTGGTGCATTAAGTTCAAAAATTCTTGGCGGCGACCGGCTTTCACATAGAGCTGATGCTCAATATTGGTCAGCTTCTCTAGCAACTCTTCGGGTGAGTTATAGCCATAAATTTTTGCCAGCATCGGGTTTGCTGTGATGTAGCATCCATCGGGTGTTGTTTGAAAAATCCCTTCAACCGCATTCTCAAAGATGCTGCGAAACTTAGCCTCGGCCCGTTCTAACGCGTCTTGGGCTTGCCGATATTCACTAATATCGCGGCAGATAATCCGCAGCTCAAGCGGGTAATTGCTGCTGTCGAGTGTCAATTGGGTCTGTTCGCTGACCCAAAGAATGCTGCCATCCCGACAGACTTTGCGAAACTCCAGGTGTGATCGCAACTGCCGCTCTGCAAAAATGCTCTCCATTCGCCGCTGCACCAGTAGGCGATCGTCGGGATACACCAACTCCAGCACTTTCATGCCCAGCATCTCGGCTTTGGTGTAGCCCAACGCCTTCGCACCGCACTCGTTAACGGACGTAATCATCCCATCTGACGAGATGGAGAAGTACATATCAGGAGCAGAGTTATAGAGGTCTTGATAGCGTTGTTCGCTCTGGCGAAGCGCGTCCTCAGCCTGCTTACGCTCACTGATATCAATCGCGATGCCGCCCAGAGCATAAATCTCTCCCTGGCTATCAAACAGCGGAAACTTGGTTGCCAGATAAACACGTGACCCATCGGCGCTGTCAATCCGCTCATCGAAGCGAGACAGCTTTTTTTCGCGAATCACCTGCAAATCATTTTGCTGGCTCTCCTCAGCGACATCGGGCGCAACAAACTCATAGCAGCGTTTGCCGAGCAGTTCTTCAGGCGTGGCTTGCAGAAGCGTGGCTAAAGCCCGATTGACATACATGAAGTGACCATCCAGGTCTTTGATGTAAGCCGTTACGGGAATGTTGTTTAAAAAGGCTTGCAGGCGGCTCTCACTCTCAACTAAAGCTGCCTCAATCTGCTTGCGATCGGAAATATCGGTGATGAAACCTTCTAAGCCAATTGGCTGATTTTGCGCATCATAAATCGCTCGTCCTTTTTCCCAAAACCACTTCTCCTCACCATTTTTGGCGATGACTCGATACTCCACCACGTAGGAGGATTGTTGCTGAATTGACTGGTGAATAGCGGCTAAGACTTTTGGGAGGTCGTCAGGGTGCGTAATTTGGTTATACGTGCGCGATCGCTGTTGGCCTGCCAATTCGTCAGGGTGGTAGCCCGTCAGTTCGTAACAGCCATCGCTGAGGTAAATCATCGACCACTCAGCGTCGTTACTACAGCGGAAGACGATCCCTGGCAGGGTGTTAATTAAGGTCGCAAGTTGCTCAGGCTCACTCAGCGTTGTCTGAACGTGCTCGGGCAAAGGCTCCCTTAAAACCGCTAAGGAATGAGTGATTGCTAACCCAACACCACGAAACTCCTCACAGGGGCGAGTTGGCTGGCAAATACCGATTAAATATTGTGTTTGGCTCTTTTTTTCGAGGGGCAACAAGAGCATCTGTAACTCTGGAAGAGATAGAGGTGCGCAACTCTCTTTGATTACAGAGACACAAGGTTTTTGTGTGCTGAGGCACTGGTGTACAGCCAGCGCGATCTCGCCATACCGATCAGTCGGGAGTATGTCTCGGAGCGATCGCTGTAAACTGTCTGTCTCCGTCGCACCAATTAAAAGCCTTAAAGTCTCCCCATTAGCTGCCAAGATTTTTAGTGTTGTTTCAGGCGGTTGGGTTAACCGAGTTGAGGCTGACTCAACAGCTAAAACAAAACTACTTTGCAGTGCCGACTCCAGGATGATTTGGAATAAAGAACTGTATCGATAATTCACTAAAGCACTCTACCCAAGCGATAAATTACACCTAACGGTGTCGCTCAAGCTACCATATTCGCGTCATTCAAGCCTGTTCAGGATGATGCCGTCTTGGGTCATAAAATTAAAGAATCTCGATCTTTGCCAACTTGGATCAAGTGCTGCTCTCCATGCTTTAAGCCTCGATCTTGTTTAACTCATGCCCCTTAACGAGAGATTGACCCTACTTCAACCGCAAGCACTACCTGTTTTTTGAATAACCTTTTTGATAACTAAGCGAAACCAAACAGCAGATTCCCTGGAGAAAGAGCCACACAGGAACACATATCACTGATTTTGCTGGCTAAAGGTCTAGCAAAACAACAGAAAGATCCCGTAATCACTGGATTTCGTAATCTTGCTCTGCCGTAATCTTGCCAACCTCTACAGTTAGATTGCCCTTAAAACTTGAAAAATAAAAATTAAGATATTGACCTTCCTTGAAACGAAAATATTGTCATTTGTCAAGTCTTCATGTTAGGTCGCTTCCCCTCCTCAACGCCAAAATTTTTATCTTAAAGAACGAGCCGTCCATCACGTTGATGCTTGCTTATAGTGGCAAATGGTCATTCACCCCGCTCACCAGAAAAATATTCGATTTACTGCATTCAGGCTCCTGAGCCTGCTCTAGTCGCTGAGAAAATACCGGAACTCAGCCAGCCATTTTGCAGCCTTCACCTCAATTATTCCTCACAAAGATTTAAGTAAGCTTGTCACGAGATGAACGCTTACCAGTGAATGCCATGCGGTAGTATTACTTGCACACCTTTAGAGCGTAAACAAATTCTGCTTGCAGCTCTCATCAATCGCGATATGAGTGAACCACTGTCAGTATTATTGAATTCATCAATTCTAAGGAGCATGCGGTAATGCAAATTAAGGAAATCCGCGCTTATGAAGTGCTAGACTCTCGCGGAAACCCCACCGTTGAAGCAGTTGTGACTCTAGAAGACGGCACCACTGCCTCCGCCATTGTGCCTTCTGGCGCTTCGACGGGCGAAAAAGAGGCGGTTGAACTGCGCGATGGTGATAAGTCTCGTTACGGCGGCAAAGGCGTTTTGAAAGCCGTTGAGAATGTCAATACCAAAGTTGCCCCCGTCTTGCTTGGGATGGATGCCATTGAACAACGGGCGATCGACTACAAGATGTTAGAGATTGATGGCACATCCAATAAAGGAAATGTTGGCGCAAACGGAATCTTAGCTTTTTCGATGGCGGTGGCAAAAGCAGCCGCAAAATCACTCGGCATGCCCCTTTACCGTTATTTGGGCGGCACCAATGCTTCGTTGCTACCGGTGCCCTGCTTAAATGTGATCAATGGGGGTCGTCATGCCGATAACACGGTTGACTTTCAAGAATTTATGATTGCGCCTCACAATGCGCCTTCATTTACTGAGTCGATTCGGATGGGGTTAGAAACGTTCCATGCCCTCCGATCAATTCTGCATGCAAAAGGGTATAGCACCGGGGTCGGTGATGAGGGTGGTTTTGCCCCCGACCTGAAATCCAATGATGAGGCGATCGAGGTGATTCTCGAGGCGATCGCCAAGGCAGGTTATAAACCCGGTGAAGACATTTCGATCTGCTTAGATCCGGCAACTAGCGAACTCTGGCAAGATGGCAAATATCTGTTCTTTAAGTCTACGAAAGAGACGAAGACTTCAGAAGAGATGGTGGCATTGTGGAAGTCGTGGGCTGACCAATATCCCATTGTTTCACTCGAAGATGGTATGGGTGAGAATGACTGGGATGGTTGGAAGTTGTTAACCGATACGATTGGTGACCGCGTGCAACTCGTTGGGGATGACTTATTCTGTACTAATGCGAAGATCCTGCAAGAGGGGATTAAAGCAGGCGTTGGTAACTCGGTTTTGATTAAAGTGAACCAGATTGGTACACTGTCTGAAACGCTTGACACAATTGAGTTAGCGCAAAAGAATAACTACACCTTCATGACATCCCATCGCTCAGGTGAGTCAGAAGACACCACAATCGCCGATTTGGCAGTTGCGACATCTGCAGGTCAAATCAAGACAGGTTCGGGATGTCGGGGTGAGCGAATTGCAAAATTCAATCAACTTCTGCGCATCGAACGTGAGTTGGGAAGTGCCGCTCGCTTTGCGGGTAAGTCGGCATTTCGCGTATAACTCACGCGCTCTCCTGTTTTCTTGTTGAGAGTTCGCTTCGCGCGATCGCAAAAATCCCCAGGTTCTTTAAAATCTGGGGATTTTAGTTACTTAAACCACTTCACCCTAAAGGGGATGCCAATTTAAGTGATAAATGCGATACATCAGATCCCCCTGTCTCCGGCATCCCCTGGGCAAGAGCGACTGAGGGGGATCGATTTGGGGGCATTGATGAGTGTAGATATGGTTTTGGATAAGCATCCCTATGTTAGGGGCGTTTCGCGTTCGCGTAGCGGCTCCATCGGAGAACGCCCTTACGGAATTCATATGCCTGCTCAGCAACGCCGTTTGGGGCATTGGTCTGTCATCAGGTCCGTTTCGTTTACTGAGCGGCTGCCAAATCTTTTTCCGCCGAGGTTGCTTCTGGTTCGTGAATATGACCTTGAATCGTTAGCACTGAGCAGCGGGCATGGTGCAGCACATAATTGCTCACACTGCCTAAAAACAGTTCCGCTAACCCGGTGCGTCCCCGCCGACCCACCACGATCAGGTCAGCATTCCAGCTTTCAGCGATGCGGCAAACCACCTCACCTGGGTCACCGACATTTTGGGTGAATTCGGTTTCAACACCCGCCGCGATCGCCTGGTTTGCTAGAGACTTCAGGAGTTCTAGCCCTTCTCGCTCAAAAATTTCCCATTGGCGAGCATAAGCTTTGACCGCTTCAGTATGGAGGGAGGTGTAGAGACTATCGGCTCCCGGATAAATTGGTGAAGGATACCCATCATCAACGGGTGAAAGAACATGCACCAGCATGAGTCTGGCATTGTTTTGCTTCGCGAGAGAGACCGACTCGGCAAAAACGTTGCGGCTAACACCAGAGCTATCAAGTGCGACAAGAATTTTACTAAACATATCAACCTCCGTTGGAATTAGGAAGAAGTCTCAGAGAAAGAATGAAGATTTAGTAACGTAGCAATCAGTGATTCGCTTGGATGAACTTGGTGCGATCATTGATTAGACAAATCATAGAGGGCAAATTGGCAAAGTTATCGATTGTAAAACAATTAATTACTTTGCCACGGAATCATCATTCACCCCCTTCTGCTTTGGCAATTTCTAGCATGGTTTTTAACACCGAATCAGGATTCAAACTAATTGAATCAATCCCCTGTTCGACTAGAAAGCGGGCAAACTCAGGGTAGTCACTGGGCGCCTGACCACAGATGCCGATTTTACGATCGCACGCTTTAGCAGTGGCGATCGCGTGGCTCACCATTCGCTTTACAGCCAGATTGCGCTCATCAAATAAGTGAGCAATTTGAGCCGAATCGCGATCGAGGCCAAGTGTCAGTTGCGTCAGGTCGTTTGAGCCAATCGAGAAACCATCAAAAACCTGGCTAAATTCATCCGCCAGCATCACATTACTGGGTAGCTCGCACATGACGTAGACCTGTAGGCCATTCTCGCCTTTAACCAGACCATGTTTTGCCATCTCGGTTAGGACTTGTCTGCCCTCATCCGGTGTGCGGCAAAACGGAATCATGAGAACTACATTCGTTAAGCCCATTACTTCGCGCACACGCTTCATGGCTTCACACTCTAGGGCAAAGCCCTCGGCATAGCGTGGGTCGTAGTAACGCGAGGCTCCACGCCAACCAATCATCGGGTTTTCTTCATGCGGTTCAAACGGGCGTCCGCCCAGCAGGTTGGCATATTCGTTGCTCTTAAAGTCTGACATCCGCACAATCACTGGTTTGGGGTAAAACGCAGCCGCGATCGCCCCGACTCCCTGCGCTAACCGATCCACAAAATAATCAGCTTTGCTTGTATGCAGTTTTGTCATCTGCTCAATCTTTTCGCGGGCTGTTTCATCGTGCAACTGATCAAAGTGCAGCAACGCCATCGGATGCACCTGAATCTGATTTGCAATGATGAATTCTAGCCGTGCCAAACCCACCCCATCATTAGGGATTGCCGCTAAGCGAAACGCCTCTTCAGGATTGCCCACATTCATCAAGATCTGCGTGCGCGTGCGGGGCAGATTATCAATTCGAATCTCTGTTATCTTGAAAGGCAAAATTCCGGCATAGATGCGCCCTTCTTCACCCTCACAACAAGAGACCGTCACCTCCTCCCCTGTTTGAATTACATCCGTTGCATCTTCGCAGCCCACGATCGCCGGAATGCCCAACTCCCGCGCAATAATCGCCGCATGGCAGGTGCGTCCTCCCTGGTTCGTGACAATTGCACTCGCCTTCTTCATGATGGGCTCCCAGTCGGGGTCGGTGCGAGTTGTTACCAATACTTCCCCTTCACGGAATAGCTCGATTTGGTGTGCATCCAGAATGACGCGAGCTCTGCCCTGCCCCACGCTATCGCCCACGCTCCGCCCTGTTGTCAAAATTTCGCTGTGTTCTTGCAACGCGTAACTACGCAAGACATTCTCAGCTTTTTGAGAATGCACCGTCTCAGGCCGGGCTTGCACGATAAATAGCTCGCCTGTCATTCCATCTTTCGCCCACTCAATATCCATCGGGGTCGGTTGTCCCCGAATTTGGGAGTAGTGATCTTCAATGACACAGGCCCAACGCGCTAGTTGTAGGACTTCATCATCATTAATGGCAAAGCGTTCTCGCATGCGCGGCTTGACGGGCATATTCTTAGTTAGTTTAGAGCCGCCCACGTCGTAGACCATCTTGAGTTCCTTAGTGCCCAGGCGTTTTTTCACCAATGGTCGAAAGCCCTGCTTCAGCGTTGGCTTAAACACCAAAAACTCATCCGGGTTGACTGCCCCCTGCACCACGTTTTCGCCTAAACCGTAGGCGGCGGTGATTAGTGTGACATCCTTAAAGCCCGTCTCGGTATCAATCGAGAACATCACCCCCGACGCCGCTAAGTCCGATCTCACCATCTTTTGCACACCGACTGACAGCGCGACATTAAAGTGGTCAAAGCCCTTAATTTGGCGATAAGAGATCGCGCGATCGGTAAAGATAGAAGCAAAACACTTATGGCACGCTTCTAGCACCCCCTGCACCCCCTGCACATTTAGGTACGTCTCTTGCTGACCTGCAAAGCTGGCATCGGGGAGGTCTTCTGCTGTGGCACTAGAGCGAATGGCAACATCTGTATCCGCTCCATAGGTTTCACACAGTTGCGTGTAAGCTTGCGCGATCGCGGTCTGTAGATCGTTTGGAAACGGCGTTTGCAGCATCAGTGACCGTGCCTGTTTCCCGACCTGTCGCAGTTGGTTAACATCTTCAACATCTAAGCCCTCAAACAGTTGGCGCAATTGTTCTTCTAGCCCTGCGGCTTCAATAAAATGGCGATACGCATGTGCAGTTGTTGCAAAACCATTCGGAACATTGACTCCCTGTTCTACTAAATTTTGGATCATTTCACCGAGGGACGCATTTTTGCCCCCTACGATTGAAACGTCGGCCATGCCAACATCATTTAGTTGTAGAACAAGAGCCTGATGTTTCTCAGTTGTGAAATCCACAGCGTGTGTAGCGGTTGTCTCCAGCATGGATTCTCCCTTAACTTTACTTAAGGCCATTCATCAAGGTCATCAGAAGCATGATGCGATCGCTTCCCACATCAACCTCCCCACTTCTTTTGTAGCGAAATTAACCAAAAATATTTGGGATCAGCAATGAAAAGAAAACTTTAGTCATCAAATATTCTCCACCCCCCAACTCCCTCACTCCCCCCACCCCCCAACTCCCAATTCCCCCTCTCCCCCCCAACTCCCTCACTCCCCCCACCCC
>DVDV01000126.1 GCA_015296075.1 Leptolyngbyaceae cyanobacterium M33_DOE_097
AAAGTGGACGATGCCGATTTCCAATTGGAAACCTGCCCTCAACCGTTTCGCCATTGAGTTTGGCGATCGCTTTCCAACTTGAATTTTTACCTTTGACACAATCTATTTGACATACCCCTAAAAGGTAGATAGAAATTTCCCTACGATTGAGGGGTTTCTGTGGCGATCGCCAAGGCTGGCACTTCAACTACTTGCCGATTCAGCACTAACGTTGTGCTGCTGTTGACCTGAAATCCAATCCGCTCATAAAAGGTCTGCTGGTGAGTCGTCATCAGGTAGACCCGCTCGACATTAGCAATATGAGGATGGCTCAACACCGTCTGCACCAGTCTGCGACCCAGACCAACCCCCCGATAATCAGGATGAATCACAACATCCCAAATCGTGGCACGGTACACTCCATCCGAAGTGGCACGGGCAAACCCAACCAGTTGATCTTGTTCCCAGGCGGTGATCACGGGTTTACTATTGGCGATCGCCACCTCTAAATCTTCGACTCGCCGATTTTGTGCCCAAAAAGCCGCCACATTAAATAGGGCTTGAAGCTGCTCAACGTCAACTTGCCCTTCCCGAAACTGAATCCGATAATCCATGAATGTGAAGTAATAGGGAACCAACTAGACGAAACTAAAGGCTGGGGTAGATTGAGAAACAACTGGGCACCGCTTCAACAGCTCCTTTATGCCAACATAACGATTTTTTCGATAAATCATAAGGGTATGCACTAGCAGAGCGCAGCTTGATCAGCGCCCATTGTGAGAAACGGAAAAGAGCGGTTTTCTCTATATCTCTGCGTGATTCTTCTATCTCTCGGCTCAAAACTTTAGCATGCCTCTTCAAGAAAGATCGATAACCCCGTCACCAGACCGCTAAAATACACAGAGGGACATTCTTGTTAGAATTGCAATCCCTCCTTTGGAACCTTTCAATTTTTAGATTGGTCTTAGGCTGCAACCGTTTTGTTTCTAGCATGGCAACCCGCTCTCGCCGAATCTCCCGATCAAGCACCTTAATCACTGACACGCGCGCCTCGCGAGATGAAGTCATCCGTCGCCCTCAACGTCGAGGACGGTCGATCTTGGTGTTGATGATTTTGCTCCTCCTGTGGAGTGTTTGCCTTGGTATTGGTTTAGCCCAAGCAACCGAAGGGAAGTCTGCCACGAAACCAACGCCCCCTGCCGTTAATTCAACCCCCGTCAAGGCGATCGCCAGTGCTGATGCAGCGGCGATCGGTACGGTTGATGCAGTGCCACCTCGCTATCAACTGGGTCAAGAACTCTACCTCGAAGCTTGCGCAACCTGTCATATTGGTATTCCACCTCAAGTCATGCCGTCTGAGACATGGCGGGTGCTGCTGCAAGATCCTCAACACTATGGGGTTCGTATTCAACCTTTAGTTTCTCCAGAGTTACAAGCAACCTGGAGTTATCTCAGCACCTATTCTCGCGACCTCTGGAAAGATGAACCCGTTCCTTATCGGGTCTACCAGTCCCGCTACTTCAAAGCCCTACATCCATTAGTCGAGTTTCCCAACCGACAGGTCAAAATCTCCAGTTGCGCGACTTGTCATCCCGGTGCTGACAAATACGACTTCCGCACACTCAGTTCAGAATGGCAAAACGCTCCCTAGCCAGCTTTGCTTAACGCTTTACTAGCGTTGCGATCGCCACGCACAACAGTTGAGCCAAAGGGGCATTCACCCTCCTGTTTTGGGTAACTCAACTGGGCTTGTTTAACCTTCTGAAAACCTTACTGAGAAAAGAGCTAGTTTTGTCATGCTAAAAGCCATTTTGGGAGATCCCAACACTCGCAAAATCAAGAAGTATCAGCCGATCGTTGTCGAAGTTAACCTGTTAGAAGACGACATCAAAGCTCTCTCTGACGACGCATTACAGGGCAAGACTGCCGAGTTTAGGCAACGCATTGAGAAAGGTGAGTCTCTGGATGAGCTGTTGCCCGAAGCGTTTGCTGTCGTGCGCGAAGCTGCTCGGCGGGTGCTGGGGATGCGCCACTTTGATGTGCAAATTTTAGGTGGCACAATCCTGCACGATAACGAAGGAGCACGCATCAAGGGGCACCTGGCAGAAATGAAAACCGGGGAAGGTAAAACCCTGGTGGCAACACTGCCCTCTTACCTAAACGCTTTGGGCGGCAAGGGTACCCACGTTGTTACGGTCAATGACTACCTGGCGCGTCGAGATGCCGAGTGGATGGGGCAAGTTCACCGCTTTTTGGGTTTAAGCGTGGGTCTGATTCAACAGAGCATGACCCAGCAAGAGCGCAAGCGCAACTATGACTGCGACATCACCTATGCAACGAACAGTGAGCTAGGGTTTGACTACCTGCGCGACAACATGGCAACCGACATTAAAGATGTAGTGCAGCGTCCCTTTAACTACTGCATCATTGACGAAGTTGACTCCGTGTTGATTGACGAAGCTCGGACGCCGCTGATTATTTCGGGTCAGGTTGAGCGTCCCAGCGAAAAATACATTCGGGCAGCCGAAATTGCGAGATCGCTCATTCGCAAGAAGAACGAAGAAGACCCCGAAGGTCACTACGAAGTCGATGAAAAGCAGCGCAACGTTCTGCTCGCTGATGAGGGCTTTATTGAAGCTGAGCGCTTGTTAGGTGTCAGCGATTTGTTTGATCCCAACGACCCCTGGGCGCATTACATCTTCAACGCAATTAAAGCGAAAGAACTGTTCCTCAAGGATGTGAACTACATCATCGGCAATGACGAAGTCATCATTGTGGATGAATTTACCGGACGGGTGATGCCCGGTCGTCGTTGGAGCGATGGTTTACACCAGGCGATCGAAGCCAAAGAAGGGGTTGAAATTCAGCCTGAAACTCAAACGCTGGCGACAATTACTTACCAAAACTTCTTCCTGCTCTATCCCAAGCTGGCGGGTATGACCGGAACGGCCAAGACGGAAGAGGCGGAGTTTGGCAAGATTTACGATCTGGAAGTAACGACCATTCCAACCAACCGCGCCAACGTGCGGAAAGACTATCCCGATGTGGTCTACAAGACAGAAGAGGCAAAATGGCGGGCGATCGCGAGTGAATGCGCCGAAATGCACCAAATCGATCGGCCTGTGCTGGTTGGTACTACCAGCGTTGAAAAATCAGAATTATTGTCAGGGCTGTTGGCTCAACTCGACATTCCTCACAAGCTGCTCAACGCAAAACCCGAAAACGTCGAGCGTGAGTCTGAAATTATCGCGCAAGCAGGCCGCAAAGGGGCTGTGACGATCGCCACCAACATGGCGGGTCGAGGCACCGACATCATTCTGGGTGGTAACGCCGACTACATGGCGCGGTTGAAAGTGCGTGAGTACTTCATGCCTAGAATTGTGCAACCCGAAGATGACGAGTTTGGCGTCACGGATGTCCCCGGTAGCAAGAGTGGGCGTGGCGGCGGCCAGGGTTTTGGTGGTGGTCGCAAAGTCAAAACCTGGAAGGCTTCGCCCCAAATTTTTCCAACGGAGCTGTCTAAAGAGCTTGAGAAGCAACTCAAAGAGGCCGTTGACTTTGCGGTGAAGCAGTACGGTGAGCGCTCTTTACCAGAGTTGGAAGCAGAAGATAAGGTCGCGGTCGCGTCTGAAAAAGCTCCTACTGAAGACCCTGTGATTCAAAAATTGCGGGAGGTTTACAACCGTGTTCGCGAGGAATACGAGGTCTACACCAGCCGAGAGCACAATGAGGTAGTTGAACGTGGTGGCCTACATGTGATCGGTACAGAACGGCACGAGTCACGCCGAATTGACAACCAATTGCGCGGTCGGGCTGGACGGCAGGGTGACCCTGGCTCGACTCGGTTCTTCCTGAGTTTGCAAGACAACTTACTGCGCATCTTTGGCGGCGATCGCGTTGCTGGTTTGATGAATGCCTTTCGGGTCGAAGAAGATATGCCGATTGAGTCGGGCATGTTGACGCGATCGCTGGAAGGCGCTCAGAAAAAGGTTGAAACCTACTACTACGACATCCGAAAGCAGGTGTTTGAGTACGACGAAGTGATGAACAATCAGCGTCGTGCGATCTACGCTGAGCGTCGCCGCGTGCTAGAAGGTCAAGACCTCAAAGAGCAGGTGATCAAGTACGCTGAGCTAACAATGAATGACATTGTTGAAGCAAAAATCAACCCCGATTTGCCCCCCGAAGAATGGGATCTGCAAGGGGTTGTCAGCAAGGTCAAAGAGTTTGTCAACTTGCTAGCAGATCTGGAACCGGATCAACTGCAAGATATGTCTGTTGGCGAAATTAAGACGTTTCTGCATGAGCAAGTGCGAATTGCCTATGACCTCAAAGAAGCGCAAATCGACCAGATTCAACCGGGTCTGATGCGCCAAGCAGAGCGGTTCTTTATCCTGCAACGCATTGATACGTTATGGCGCGAGCATCTGCAACAAATGGATGCTCTGCGAGAGTCAGTAGGTCTACGCGGTTATGGTCAAAAAGACCCGTTGATTGAGTACAAGAGCGAAGGGTATGAACTCTTCTTGGAGATGATGGGCGAAATTCGTCGCGATGTCGTTTACTCCCTGTTCATGTTCCAGCCTCAGGTGCAACCGACGATGGCAGAAACTACCGAAGCGGTTTAGTAACTCGGTTGTCGCTCAGTGGATTTCTGATCCCTGAGCGACAACCCATTCATAGCGCAACGCTAATTGCTTAAGCCAGGGTGTAGGGGTGAAACCTTTGGCTGAATAGGTGTGCAGTCTCCCTATACTCCTAGCTTTTACTCAACCCCATAGGGCTACGAGTAAAAACGGTTGTGCTTCGATTGAACGAACTATGACTGAATCAAACGGGCGATCGCAAAAAGTTTTGAACCCGTCCGCATCCTGGTTGTGGGTCAAGAGGAGTTTACATCAACCACACCGAGTCAGGGTTGCGCACCACATATCCGATGGGTTTGAGTAATAATCAATCGTCTCAACCTGATAACGTACCGTTGCCTGATCCATCTTTAGGAGAATGTAATCTCCGCGCTTCACTCCTCGACCTTGAGCTGTCATGTATCCCTTAGAAAAATTATTCACAGACTCAAACACATACTCAATCCCGCAGACATAGTGGGTATAGTCATGCGTCCCGCCACCTTTAGAAGCAATTACATCAAGTGCTTCAATCAAGGGAAAGAAAATACTCGGCTTGGCTGTTCTTGCGCGCTCGAATGTCATGGCTGCGTGCTCTATATACAGAAAAACTAACAAATAACTCGCAAACTCTCTGACGTAGTAATTAATACTCAGCTACATGCTGGAACACTACATAAAGGTTACGAAACTTCTCACTTAACCTTTATCCAACATGTGACGATTTCATCACTGCACCTTATAAAGGCTTGTTCATTAGGTTAAGAGACCTAATGGTTCTTACAATATGTAAGACTACTGAGATCTTGCAGCATTCTCAATAAGCCGATTCTAAGCGAGGTTTGAGGTCAATATCGAACCCAAAATGAGCCGCAATATCAGCGTGAGATTGGATGCGTTTGAGTAACTGAAACCAGATAATCGAAGGGAACAAAA
>DVDV01000259.1 GCA_015296075.1 Leptolyngbyaceae cyanobacterium M33_DOE_097
CGCTGGAGTGAAACTGGTTTCAATCATTTGCTGCATCTCCGGGTCGCCTGGGTAAATGGGAGGTTCGATTCCTTGTTTGGCGATCGCCCTCTGTCTCCCACTCTGTACTCCCCCAACCGCTAGATGCGCCCGTGAACGGCTTGAAACACCGCAAAACACACCAATTCATTCTTAGGAATACAGCAGTACCGGAAAAAGCCAGGACGGGCTGCAGAGGTGGAATTCCTGACTGGAAGCGTAACTCCCACATCCTCTTGTACCAAACATGATGCGTAGCGTTATAAAGTCCGGCAAATCTATCACTTTCAGACGATGCAATTTGTTCTGCTTAGCCATTAAGTGTAAACGGGTGGCAAGATTATTTTGCTAACTGCGTAAGCACTCAAGAGAATATAGTTTGCTTAGGATTGAATGATGTAGAGATTGTTGAAAAGTTCTACTTATTGCTGCCTGTCGTCAGTTAAACAGCTTAATCATGGAAGAAGTGCGAAGTTCACCCAATCAAACAGAAATCTCGGCTGGCAAAGTTTTGCTAATTGGCGTCACAGGGGGAACAGGCGGCAATGTAGTCAAAGGCTTTTGTGAGCAAAGTGTGACTGCCCTGCGAGCGATTACTCGCAAAATCGACTTGAATCGTCCTGCCCATGCTGATTTGCAACAGGCAGGGGTAGAATTAGTGGAAGCAGATTTAGACGATGTAGAAGCACTGAAAGCGGCTTTTGATGGGGTTGACCGAGTGTATTGTCACGCTTTTGCAGGTGATCATGCGAAACCGGAACCACAAGAATTGAGCCGAGCTGAACAACTGGCGAAAATCGCTCAATCATTTAATATCCAGCACTTTGTCTATAACTCAGCTGGAGGTGCGGAACGACATTCAGGCATTCCTCACATTGAGCAAAAATATAAGATTGAACAGATACTCAACCAGACGGGCTTACCAACCACAATGCTGCGGGCATGTCTGTTTATGGAGGAGTTCTGGAAACCCTACACCCGCCCTTCCATTCTAAAAGGTACCTTCCCTTTTTCAGTGCAACGAGACAAACCATTGCATTTGATTACAACGAAAGATCTAGGTCGGGTTGCTGCTTATGTGATGCAGCATCCAACAAACTACCTTGGTCGAGCGATCGAGTTGGCAGGTGATGTATTGACTCCAACCCAAATGGCGGAGGCTTTTTCTCACGCTCAAGGACGACCCGTTGTGCATCAAGAAATTCCTCCCTGGATCTTTTTACTCCTATTTCGAAAGTCGCTGTATGACTTAATTCAGTGGTATCGAAAGCACGGTTACGAAGCCGATGTTGAACAACTCAATGTAGAATTTCCAGGGCTGTTAACTTCCTTCTCAACATTTTTAGAAGAGACTCAATGGGCAAATCCAGAGAAGGTGAGTGTCTAAGTGGGTGTTGCGATCGCTCGCCTCACTTCTCCAGCAGGAACTTCCTTTGCAGGTAAAATAAAACGCTGCCTGAGTAGTGTCTCAACAATGGGCTACCAACAGCGATTGAACGCGCAGAGAGACACTTTTTGTCAGAGCTAGAGCAACTGGGAGTCGTCTCTCCAGCACCCAAATCAAAGTAAATCAAGTAAATTGAGACAATATATTTTTGCAACTCTAAAACTGCATTGTTTTATCTGTAATTTATTAGCGGAATTTTATTAAATCTGATCTGTGGGCATACACAGAACCGAACCTGCGACAGAGAACCTTAATAGATATGCTCGATAGCATGAGGGGCAAATAGAGCTATTGAGGGCAATTTACTAATGAAAAGCTCAACAATGAACACGGCACAAGTTCCTCCAGTGACCCCTGCTTACAACGGGCGCGATCGCAACGCCTGGATTTTTGGCTGGACACCTCAACAAGAGCTGTGGAATGGGCGTTTAGCAATGATAGGTTTTGTGGCTTATCTTCTGTGGGACTGGGCTGGCTATAGTGTTCTGAGAGATGTGCTACACCTGATCCGCTAGAAGTTGACAATTTACTTGCTCAACCAATGACTCTCTAGTCAGAGCAAAGCCAGATCAGTTTGAGTTTGAAAAAAATTTAGAAGATTAATTTATCACCATGCAATCGTCTACACAACCATCAACTCCTTTTTCCTCAACCCGTCTTTGTGCATTAGGGCTGGGTCTCTTTTTCTTACTACTTGGTTTAGCTGGTTTTGTGCCTGGTTTCGTTGCTCCTCCAAGCTTTGTGCCAGCAGCAGGTTTTGGCTATCTGTTCGGCATTTTCCCAACTAATTATTTTCACAATGCAATTGGGATCTTAGTCGGTCTTTGGGGGCTTGCTGCATCAACCAGCCTCACTGGTTCGATCGTGTTTAACCGTATTTTTGCAGTTATCTATACGGTAAGTTCTGTTTTAGGGCTGTTGCCTCCTACAAATACCTTTTTTGGGACTCTCCCGCTGTTTGGCAACAATATTTGGCTAAATGCAATTGTTGCTGCGATCGCATTCTACTATGGCTATGTCAAACCAGGAGACATTAGTATGCTCAACACTCCCGGTACGCAGGCATCTGGTGTGCAGTCTCCCAGTCCACAGTCTGGTGTATAGTGCGGACATTTTTTCCAAGCAGTTGAGCGTGTAACAGTGCTGTTTTGGATAACATTCAAGTTGATCTCCTCGAAAGTCAAAGTAGCTCAATTTGGGCTGCTTTTTTTTGCTCACTTGTGATTTTCACAGGCAATATTTTGATCCGATCGCAGAGAACCAAACAACTCAGCAATATCGGCAAATCTGAACTGCTGCATTACTGTTACTTCAGGCTTTTTGGACGATTGAAAAGTTGAGCGATCGCCTCAACCAGTGTGTTGGGTTCTAACGGTTTTGTAATATGTGCCTGAAATCCTGCTTGAAACGCCCTTTGCTGGTCAAAGTCTCTGGCGTAAGCTGTTAGGGCGATCGCAGGAATTTGTCCACCTTTGCTTGCAGGGCGGGCACGAATTTGCTGCATTAGCATGTAGCCATCCATATTTGCCATGCCAACATCACTCACAATCACATCTGGAATAAATCGGTCGAGGCTACTTAATGCTTCCACACCAGACCTCACAGCTGTCACAATAGCGCCTTCTTGCTGGAGCAAAAAGGTCTGAAATTCACGCGTGTCATCATCGTCATCGACAACTAGGATTTGTAAGTTCCTTAGCGGAATCTCACGCGCTTGAGCTTCAGGAGGCGACGTTTTGGAGGTTGGTGTGACGACCTGTTGATTTAGGGGCAGTTGTACGGTAAAAGTAGCACCTTGATTTTCGCCTGGGCTTTCTACTTTGACCGTTCCACCATGCATTTCCACAATTTGTCGCACAATCGCTAGCCCCAAACCTAATCCACCAAATTTGCGAGTGGTAGTCGCATCAGCTTGCCGAAAATAGTCAAACACGTGTGGTAAAAAGTCAGCCGAAATACCTTTACCCGTATCCTTGACAGTAATTTGGGCATAGGGGCAAACTGACACTGGGGATATGGAAGTAGAAGTATCCACATTACACTGTTCTTGGTCATTTTCGCGTTTCCACCCATCTGGGTTTTCACTCTCGACCTGTTCTAACCGCACTTCCACTCGTCCACCATTCGGAGTGAACTTAATAGCGTTGGTGAGTAAGTTCCAGACAACTTGCTGCAAACGAGCTGCATCACCAGAAACAGGGGCAACTTGTGGGTCGAGATCAAGCAGGATTTGAATTTGTTTTGCTTCTGCCGCCAGACGAACCGTTTCGACTGCCGCAGAAATAACATACGTCAGACTGACTGGAGCCGCGGTTAAGGTCAGCTTACCCTGCATGATGCGAGAGATATCCAAAAGATCCTCAATCAGTTGAGTCTGTAACTTAGCATTACGCTCGATCGTAGCTAACGCCTCTGCTTGACGAACTGCATTGAGTTTGCCGCTTTGCAAAAGCCGAGTCCAGCCCAAAATTGGGTTTAAGGGCGATCGCAACTCATGCGACAACACGGCTAAAAATTCATCCTTGATGCGGTTGGCTCGTTCTGCTTCTGCTTGTGCAGTTTGGGCTTGTTGTAGAAGCTGCGATCGCTGTTCTTCTAGTTCTTGTTTGTCGTGGATGTCGATTGAAATCCCAAACCATTGAGTGATCTGACCTTGCTCATCTTTAAAGGGCATGGCTCGCAAAAGTTGCCAACGATAAGCTCCATCAGCCCGACGGAGGCGATATTCTGCTTCATAGGGAATGCCAGTTTGTACCGATTCCATCCAACGTTGATCAGCTTGCTCAACATCATCAGGATGAATAATAGTTTGCCAGTTTAGCTGAATCAACTGCTCCGATGGCAATCCAATATACTCACACATCTGCTGATTTACATAAGTTGTGTATCCCTCAGCGTCGGCTGTCCATACCAGTTGTGGAACCGCTTCAACCAGGTAGCGATAACGCTCCTCACTTTGACGTAAAGCAGCCTCTGCCTGTTTGCGATCAGTAACGTCTAGAACCAGGGATAGCACCGAGAACATTTGTCCTGACTGATCGCGCAGACTTGAGTTATACCACTCGCAGTGAATAACGTCACCTTGCTTTGTGTAATTACGGTTATACGAAAAGACACACGATTCTTCTCCAAGCATCAATCGATCCAGTACTCCTGAAACTTGCTGGCTATCTGGTTCAAAGACTAAATTAAAATCAGTCAACGCTCTACCTAACATTTCATTGGATTGCCAACCAAAAATCTGTTCGGCTGTCTTTGACCAGCGTGTTACTTGAAAGTTTCGATCCCACTCGATCACTGCCATTGGAGTATTTTCGACATGGAAGTTAAGTTTGTAGAGAGCTTGCCGAAGTGCTGCTTCAATTCGCTTGCGCTCACTTAAGTCCACATAAAAACAAATAATTTCTGCCTGCGGATCGTCAGAGTTTTGGAGTAAGGTTGAGCCAATCAGGACAGGAACACGAGTTCCATCCTTACGGATATATTCTTTCTCAAACGGGGTAGCAACTCCTTTCGCTCTCAGTTCTACTCCGGCTTTTTCATCAAGGTGTAAATATTCTGGTGGAGTAATATCAATCCATTGTACTTTGCCAGTTTCAATCTCTTCGCGGGTATAGCCAACCATGTTAGTAAAGTAATCATTGACATAGTGAATGCCCCCGCTAAAGTCCCCAAAAGCAACCCCAAACATATTCGATTCTACTAGATGTCGAAAACGGCGCTCACTATTACGCAGGGCTGCTTCTGCTTTCTTATTTTCAGTAATATCGACATAGGCTCCGATCACACCACGAACGTTGCCTGCCTCATTGACCAGCGGAACAGCTCGCCCATAGATATGCCGCACAACACCATCTTCAAAGACAAGTTCAGCTTCTTCAAGCGCCTCTCTGCCTGTGCGCCCTGCCCGTTGTAACGACAGTTCCTCTGCTGGAATATCTTGCCCATCTCGTTGCAGTTTAAACTTAATAGGATAGTTGTCATCACCAGGTGAATCAGTAGCGAAATCGCTAGGTGTGGCTCGCATCAGCTCGTAAGCGGCTTGATTCGCTATGATTTGTTGACACTCAGGATCATGGGCCAACCAGATTCCAACTGGAACTAATTCCATCAAAGTTTCGAGTTCTTCTGCTCGGATACGGGCGATCGCTTCACTTTCCTGCAATGCCACCTCAGCCTGCTTGCGATCGGTAATATCTACCGTACAGCCAACAATGCGAACGACTTGTCCCTGTTCATCGCGAATTAGGCAGGCTTGCTCCCACACATCAATCCAGTGCCCATCTTGATGCCGAACCCGATACTCTGAGTCATAAATTTGCTTCGAGCTTGATAATAGCTCTGTGGCTTGTGACTCTAACCGGGGCAGATCATCCGGATGAATCTGCTCACGCCACCAGTTTGCACTGGAGGGCACGTCTTCCGGTCGGAAACCGACAATGTCGTACAACCGCTCAGAACGATACGTCTCGCCTGTGCGCAAGTTCCAATCAAAAATTAGCCCGTTCACAGCCTGGGTAATGAAGTGAAACCGCTCTTCACTGTCTCGCAATTTTGCTTCCGTTTGTTTGCGCTCAGTGATGTCTTGCACGATCGCCATTACGCGCAACGGTTGTCCGGCTGCATCGTGGATCAGATTGGTAGTTGCAAGCACCCATATACTACTGCCATCTTTACGTAGATAGCGTTTTTCTGATTGGCTGCTCGTCGTTGTTCCCTGAAATAGATTGGTGAAATGTTGGCGATCGAGATCGCGGTCACTGGGATGATTAATATCGTCAACGGTCAGCGTCAGGAGTTCAGCTTCTGTATAACCAGTCATGCGGCAAAATGCGGCGTTGACCTGTAAAAAACATCGTGTGTAAGCATCCACCTGAGCCATACCCACACTGGTCAGATTGAACATTGCCCGAAAATCGGCCTCACTCTCTTGCAATACCGCTTCTGTCGGTTTGCGCCCAGTTTCGGCAGACTGACCTTCAGTTGAAATATTATCGGTGGTATTGGAGTTCATCATTGCGGGACAAAGTAACAGCTCTCAGGGACAGAGGCTAACCATCGATTGATCCGCAGCTACTTTTTTGCAGCCGAGCCATCTCAGAAAGCAACATGACAAGAATTTTTTGTAAAAACTCCCCTTCTGATCGTCTGGAATTCGACGGAATCAACAATCTACCTGAAGAGTGAACTTTAGATCTGGTTACGAAAATCAAGCTAACTCCTATCAATTCATTGCACTCAAGTTCAACGATGCAACAAATCTTGTGAAGAACACATTGAAAAGAACGTCTAGAGCGCCTGAAAGTTACACACGCTCCCAGACTAACTCAAAAGCCGTTGCAACACCGTTCACAACCGTTTCAGGTGTGCTGAGGGTGACACGATCGCCCGTGATGGTGAACGTACGAGTCAAGGTTGTGCCAACACGATTGGGAATAGATGCCAGTGTTAGATGATGGCTAACCGTACTGCCTTGAATGGTATACGTGCCAGCATAGGCACTAAAGCTTGTAAAGGCTTGAGCTAACTCTTCTAGAGGAACGGCACTCATTTCTCCGCTGAGTGGCGACTGAATTGCCTGACTGAGCGGGGGGCGATCGCTTTGAGCAAACATCACCATCATGTAGCCTGCTTCTGTGTAAGTAATGTACCCGTTTGGACTCACGCCGTAAACTTCTGAATTGATCCTGCCATCCCCATGAATCGCGGTTGCAGATATCAGTTTCCAGGTACCAACCAGCGGATTCTTTGGGCTTGCCAGCGTAGACATAGACTTGAGCAGAGGTGTGATTTTGGCAGGAGATAGTTTCAGATAAGTGAAGCGTTATTGATCTCTTCTAACGGCGCGATCGCACTTTATTTCTGGTCACGAAAAAATCGGCTTCACCACTGGAAGGTACTTGAGGAGCGATTATAGGCACACAACGCTTGCCAATCTATTGAATCCATCTGTTGCAGAATTTAATTCATCTAATGAAAGTAAAACTGTATCTATCTAAAGTATGAGGTGTCTGCTCGCACTTATAGGGAAAAATGAATGGAATAGTAATTCTTTCACCGTGATTTTTCACCTTACTGTTTGTGTGTGCCTCCCAGACTTTCCGCATCCTTGTTGTAGACGACCTGACTGACAACTTATTTCTGCTACAGACCATTTTAGAGGCAGAGGGGTATGAAGTCGATACGGCAGACAATGGTAACTTGGCACTATCAAAAATAGCCAATTCGCCACCTGACTTGATTTTAATGGATGTCATGATGCCCGATATGAGCGGTTATGATGTGACGAAACAGATCAGACAAAATCACAACATTCCTTTCATTCCGATTTTGCTTGTCACAGCTCATGAAGATGCGAATGATGTGCAGGGGTTGGCTTTAGGAGCAAATGATTTTATCCGTAAACCGATTGAGTTTGATACATTGTTGTCAAGAATTGAAGCATTTTTGCAGTTTAAATGAGGGTTTTGCCGTCTTAATTCTTTAAGATTCATTAACCGTCTCATCCAAGTTAACAGCCAGATCAGTCAGGCAATTCAATTAAGCTTTTAGCTCAGCTTCTGCTAAAACAATCGTTGTCTCATACCCAACTCTTCCAAAAACGGGTTCTGGCCCCATTTCCATCTTGACCTGATAGAGCCAAGCACCTTCCTTAAATTCATACCCTTGAACGGTACCTTCTCCACCGATAAAGCAGACATTCTGCCCTTTATGAAATCGCGGTAAGTGAATTACAGACAGATACATCCTGAATGCTCCTTTAAGATAAGCTCCATCGCTAACCTTGTACTGTAGAAAAGCGTTGCAATATCTCTATCAGGAGGTTCAAAATTGCGCGAGGGCTTGTCCATCTCCCGTAGTAGTTGGGGCAAATCATTCAGGGTGAAATTGTAGGCATGCGGGTAAAAAAGTTACAGAATAAGGAAAGATCCGCTTCCTGAGTTCAAAAACTGATGATAGGCATTAACCGAAATAATCTGGGTTATGGTGCAGCAGCATTTGCTGTTGTTATCGCACTACTGATCGTCTTTCCAGAGGGGTGGCACTCTTTACTCAGCGTGAATGGGTTTATTCCCCACGGGCACTGTTATCTGTGGAGACCTGGTCTGGTCTGGCTGCATGTGATCTCAGACTCACTGATTGCCCTGGCTTATGTCGTTATCTCAGGAACGCTAGCCTATCTGGTTAACAAAACGCGTCAGGAAATTCCTTTCCATTGGATGTTTTTGGCATTTGGCACTTTTATTGTTGCCTGTGGTAGCACTCACTTCATGGCAATATGGACGCTGTGGCACCCAACTTACTGGCTTTCAGGCGCTTTAAAGGTAATCACGGCGATCGCCTCCGTAACTACCGCTACTATTCTGCCATTTCTGGTGCCTAAAGCATTAGACCTGGTTGAGTCGGCGAAGCTTTCAGAAGAGCGGCGATCGCACTTAGAAACGGCTAATCGTCAGTTAGAAGCGTTGAACAGGCAACTAAAAGAAGTCGATCAGCTGAAAACTCAATTTTTTGCGAATGTCAGTCACGAATTACGAACACCACTTGCTTTGATCTTGGGGCCAGTTGAGAAATTACTTAAAGACGACGAACTCAGTCCTACTCATCACTATGATTTAACAATTGTTGATCGGAACGCTCGTCTATTGCTGAAGCAGGTCAACGATTTGCTGGATGTCTCAAAACTGGAAGCCGGACAGATGGGACTCACCTACACACAAATTGACCTGGCTCACCTGCTGCGTCTGACTGCGGCTAACTTTGATGGTTTAGCCCAAGAAAAGCAAGTCACTTTTTCCGTCAAGACACCTGAGTCTTTATCTGCTCAACTTGATGCAGCAAAAGTTCAGCGTATTCTTTTGAATTTAATTTCAAACGCATTTAAATTTACCCCCAATGGTGGACAGATAGAAGTCAAACTAGAATCAATTGAAAAACAGTCAGAGGTTTTAAACCATGAGCTTATAGAAACAGGAAACCATCCTCATTCGTTGTCTGACATTCCATCTCTTGCGACACCACAAGCGTATGCCAAAATTACGGTCAACGATTCGGGTAAAGGAATTGCTCCTGAGTTTTTACCTTATATTTTTGAGCGGTTTAGTCAGGGTGAAGGTAGTACAACACGGCGTTTTGGTGGCACGGGGCTGGGCTTGGCGATCGCGAAGGAATTTATTGATTTGCAAGATGGCACCATTTGCGTCAGCAATCGGGCTGATGGTGGCGCACAGTTTACGGTTGAGTTACCGTTGACAGCACCCACTGGTGTTTTGATCAGTGCAGGCACAGCTGAACTGTCAGAGACAAAAGAAATTGCGGCCTTGCTGTTAGAAGAGTTACGCACGGTGACGCAAAATACTCAAACTAACCCGCAGGATACCGCTGGCAAGCCTTTGGTGCTAGTCGTTGAAGATAACCCAGAGATGAGTCAATTTATCACGTCAATGCTTGCGGCAGAGTATCGCACAGCTACCGCTGCGAATGGGCGGGAGGGGCTAGAGCAGGCGATCTCGCTCAAACCAGATTTAATCTTGAGTGACGTAATGATGCCCTATCTTAGCGGTGATCAGTTTGTCCAACAATTGCGTACCCATACCGAACTAGCAACAACCCCGCTTGTGATGTTAACGGCTAAAACGGATGACGACCTGCGAGTGCAACTGTTGCGGCAAGGGGCACAAGACTATTTGATGAAGCCGTTTTCGGTTGAAGAGTTGCAGGCACGCGTTGAAAACTTGATTGCCATTAAGCGTGTGCGAGATCGACTACAACAAGAACTGGCTAGTCAAAATCACGACTTAGAGGCATTAGTCGAAGAGGTGAGTTTGCGCCGACGTGAGCTGCAAATTGCCTTAAGTGAGCTGAAGCGTCAGGCTGAAGAGCTAGAACAAGCGAACCGACTAAAAGATGAGTTTTTGGCGATCGTTTCCCACGAGCTGCGCACCCCGCTAAATTCCATTTTGGGATGGGCCGAGGCTTTACAAACTCGCAAGTTTGATGAATCGACAACAGCACGAGCCTTAGAGACAATTGAGCGGAATGCTCGGCTACAGACTCAACTAATTGAGAATCTGTTGGATATTTCGCGCTTGTTACGGGGCAAGCTGCAACTGAAGAAGTACCCGGTCAACTTATATTCAGTGATTGAAGCCGCGATTCAAACGGTGGAACCTCAAGCAACGGCTAAAATGATTCAACTCTGTCCGCACTTAGATGAATCAATTCCTTCCGTTTTGGGCGATCGCGAGCGGCTGCAACAGGTGATGGAAAGTTTGCTCTCTAATGCGGTCAAATTCACTCCTGAAGGGGGTACGGTTGAAATTCACCTAAAGCAACAGCAGGGAGAAGCAACGGTTCAAATCAACGATACAGGACAGGGCATTCGAGCAGAAATGCTACCCCATGTGTTTGATTACTTTCGGCAAGCAGATAGTTCAACAACACGCAGGCACGGGGGGTTAGGGCTAGGGTTGGCGATCGCGCGACCGTTAGTCGAGCTGCATGATGGCAACATTCAGGTTGAAAGTCCGGGTGAAGGCTTAGGGACAACCTTTACCGTTCATCTACCGTTACCAACAACCTACACTCCACCAATGTACATTCATTAATAGTTGCAACTGAACACGCTTCAGTCCATATATTTTTCCACGTTTTAGAATCCATCGCATACATCAACTGCTATACCTGAAGACTCTCAAAATGCAGAGATTTACAGGTAAATGTTATCCCATTGGGGGGTTAATACGAAACCCCGATCACAGACCGTTCTACACCTGGAATTTTATTTATTTACAGGTTCCGTATTTGTTTGCGGATCCCTCTATGAAAGTAACTAAAACAGAACAATCGAAATTGAGCATCAAGCAGGGTAAAGACTGGCTGCTGAAAACGGGGGCGATCGCAGACTAAAGTTAAATTAGCTGGGGAAATATAACGGTACTGGAAAAGCCAGGACGGAGGCAGGGGGAAACTCCTTACAGGGAATGCAGCTTCCACAGTCGCTTGTATCAATCTTTATGCGTAACGTCAGCAATAAATTGTGTTGTTTCTTACGGCTAGTATTAATCGCTTTCTGCTGAAATTTCAATCTGTAGGTAGATTTATGATTTCATCGAATAACCGATGATCGTCAGGGGAATATTTACAACAGTTCACCCAACGTTGGTTTTCTGAAGTAGCTAAAGCTAGAAGTAACTGTAGCGCTGGATCACCGCTAGTCTGTAGATTGATTCGGGAGCTGTACCTGTGACCTGTGAACTAAATTCTACTAGCTCTGCAGCTATCTTTGCTGGTAATAGCAAAATGGCGCTGCTAATGCGCTCATTCGACTGGTCACAAACTCTCTTAGGCCCTCTGCCTGAGTGGTCACAGAGCTTCAAGGCAACGGTCAATATTTTGATCAATTCTTACTCCCCTATGTTTATCTGGTGGGGGCGTGAGTGTGTCAATCTCTATAACGATGCGGCTTGTTTCATGCTAGGTGCAAGCCAGCATCCCCATTGTTTGGGACAGCCTGCTAAAACCTGCTGGACAGATGCCTGGGATGTAATTGGCCCCTTGGTTGACAGTATTTTTGAGACAGGTCAGCCAACATGCGCTAAAAATTTACCCGTCATGGTGGAGCGCAACGGCTACATTGAGGAACTGTATTTTACCTTCTCTTATAGTCCGATATGCGACGAAAAGGGGGGCATTAGTGGAATCTTTTGTACAGTCAATGAAACCACCCAGCAGGTGATTGGAGAACGTTGGCTACAGACACTCAGAGCATTAACGAACACTGTATCCGCTCAAACCGTTGAAGAAGCATGTCACCTGGCGATACGATCGCTAGAAAGGAATCATTACGATCTTCCCTTTGCTTTGCTCTACCGAGTTGAAGCGGATCCGAATCAGGCTCGTTTGGTAAGCACAACGAGCAATATTGAAGCAAGCGCGATCGCGTGCCTGCAACAGGTAGATTTAACCAAGCAAACTGATCCCTGGAATTTGGCGCGTGTGCATCAAACTCGTAAACCAGAACGAGTAGGAGATTTAGCCACACGTCTTGGAGAGCTACCCGGTGGTGCGTGGCCTGAACCTGCGCAAACGGCTTTGGTGCTGCCTCTCAGTTGCCATGAGACACAGCCACTAATCGGATTTTTAGTGGTAGGGGTTAGCCCTCGGCAAGTTTTAGATGATGCGTACCACGGATTTATTGAACTTGCTGCGAGCCATGTGGAAGCAGCGATCGCGAACACTCAGTTGGCACATCAGGAAAGAAAATACTCTGAAATAGCCGTTGACTGCGATCTCGTTCAAAAAACTTGCCTGAGTAATGAACACCAGCAGTTTCGGACATCCTTATCGAAGGATTCTGAAAGTGATCGTCATCGGATTGAAGTCGAACTGCAACAGAGTCAATCCTTACTTCAAAACATTATTGATAACGCCACAATTTTGGTATACCTGAGATCTTGCAGCATTCTCAATAAGCCGATTCTAAGCGAGGTTTGAGGTCAATATCGAACCCAAAATGAGCCGCAATATCAGCGTGAGATTGGATGCGTTTGAGTAACTGAAACCAGATAATCGAAGGGAACAAAA
>DVDV01000286.1 GCA_015296075.1 Leptolyngbyaceae cyanobacterium M33_DOE_097
GGGGTGGGGGAGTAGGGGGAGGGAGGGAGGGAGGAGGGGAGTGGGAGGGAGTGGGGGAGTAGGGGGAGGGAGGGAGTAGGGGGAATGTGGAGTTCGTCTATGTTTCACTTTGATGAGTGCAAGAAAGCTCTCTCAGGCGAATAGGTACTTATTTCTAGTTATTCACTATCCTACGCCTTCGATCCGCGACCTCTTGTATTCTGTCTTGCTTAAATTCTGTGTTGTTTACCGCTCTAGCTTGTTTGAGAAACGTGTTCTCGCTCAGAGGAATGCAGGATGGCTTCTATTCAGTTTCCCACTGGGGTTGAGTTAGAGCTGCTTCGTCAGCTTCCAGATCTTCGGATTGGAGGGTGTCTTCGTCGGGAATGGTTGTCAGGGGGGGGCGCTCATCAGCGATCGCGAGTTGTCCCTGGCAGCGTTTGAGGGCTAGGCGGCGGCGTGCTTGTGCATCGGGAAAGTCAGATTTAATTTTGAGTGCTTCGTCGAAACTGGTGACAGCGTCGGCATCACGCCCTAAGTGACTGAGCGCAGTGCCACGACGGTACCAGGCAAGGTAGTAGGCCGGGTTGATTTCAACCGCTCTGTCGTAGCTGAGAATGGCGGCTTCGTTTTGGCCTAGGTGGCCTAACGCAACGCCCCGGCAATACCAGGCTTCGGAGAATTGGGGTTGCAGGGTAAGCGCCCGATCGCAACTGGTAATGGCTTCTTCGTAGCGACCGAGTTTGCGCAGGGCGACCGCGCGACTGCACCAGGTGCGAGCATGTTCGGGCAAAAGGGCGATCGCGCGATCGTAGCAGTGGACAGCTTCTTCGTAGCGCCCGATGCGGTGCAAGGTGCTGCCCCAGTTATACCAGGCGGCTCTGAGGTTAGGCTTTAGCTGCAGGGCTCGGCGGTAGCTGGCGATCGCCTCCTCGTAGCGGCCAAGCTGGTCGAAGCTATTGCCCTGGTTGTACCAGGCTTCGTACATGCTGGGATTGATCGCCAGGGCTTCTTCGTAACTAGAGATTGCTTCTTCGTAGTGACCGAGTCGTTGCAGGACGTTTGCTCGGTTATACCAGACAGCTGCATCATCAGTGCGCAGAGTAAGTAACCAGTCATAGCCCGTTAGCGCTTCTTCATAGCGTTTGAGCTGGTTAAGCAGGTTGGCGCGGTTGTACCAGGCTTTTGCAAAATTAGGGCGCAGAGTAATGGTTTGGTCGTAACTGGCGATCGCCTCTTCATAGTTACCCAGCTTTGTAAAGAGAATGCCACGGTTAAACCAGGCTTTTGAATATTCGGGGTCAAGCTCTAAAGCGCGGTCGTAGCACTTGAGTGCTGCTTCGAGGTTGCCCAAACGCTCAACCGCATTGCCCTGGTTATACCAGGCTTGATGAAAGTCAGGCTTGAGTCGAATGGCTTCAACGTAGCTGGCGATCGCTTCGCTAAACCGCTCCATCTCGTAGAGAGTAATGCCACGGTAGTTGTAGACTTCGGGAATGGCTGGATCAATCCGAAGCGCTAAATCAAAGCTTTCTAGGGCCAGGGGGTAGCGTTGTAGCTCGAAGAGGGCAATACCCCGGTGATACCAAACATCTGCCCGATTTGGCAAGCGGTGCAAGATTTCGTCAAAGGTCGCGAGGGCTTCAGCATACTGACCAATTTGCACGAGCTGAAAACCTCGTTGCAAAAACAGTTCCGCATCTGAAATATCAATGGCAGCCATAGCTTCGGGGCGTGATACGCAGAATACCGAGATTGGTGGGAAAGCACGAGTACCCTACAGGCTTAACAACGATAGATAGGGCTATCACCCACTTCTGCTAGGGCGTGAGTTTCTAACTATCAGACAAGCAGATCGAATCTAAACATGACCTGAAGTGACTCGGTAACCGTTGGAGATTAAGCCGACTAAAAGCGGTAGTCTCAGTTTTAGAAGTTAGATCAAGTCATTGAACAGAAACGATCAGATAAGGTTGGGTCGAAACAAACATACTCAGGTTGAAACACAAGGAACCCGCGTAAACTCGGAAAATCCTAATCGCCCAACATACTCTTGCTAAACCAGATTAGGCAAGGTGCCTCTCTATTATTTAGACCTTAGGGAACAGCATTAGTCTATCGTTCTTTAGTCGAGCTGATAGCCCATTTACCTTAACTTTACCTATTCTGCAATTTTCCCCTTTTTGGAATGCCAGAAGTGGAAGGTAGCAATTAAATAATTTTTTATCACGAATTAGTTAATAATCCAAAATGGTTATGCAATGTTTCGCTGTAAAACTTCTACCAAAATGCAAAAGAGTGTAAATATTTGTAAGTGATCTTTAGCAGGTGGTAGCTATGAAAACTGGGTGCGATCGCGATCGCTTAATTTCCAGATTGCCGATCGAGTAGAGAGTTTTGGTCAAAACACAGGAGTCTATGCAAGCCAAGCATCGAAATAGCTGCCTGCGCGGGAAGCCGTAATCCAGTTTGGTTAGCGAAGCTTGGAAAAATCTTTCTACTCAAAACGTCGGAGGTTTTGCTTAACACCTAAAAACAGAACCCTATAAGCCTGACGGCACGTTTCTCATTCCTTTTTTGGCGCACAGATATGACAAGGGCACCCACACATCATGCTCAGCGAATTGCCTGGATTGAGGCGATCCGTGTTTTGGCAGTTGTCATGCTGTTGCTTTACCACGCTCAACTGTTGTTTACAGGCTATGCCTTTACACCAAAACCGACTGGGTTGGAGGCCAATCTGCAACAACTTGCTACACCGACCCCTTTGACAGAGCAAGGCTGGCTCTGGTGGTTTGTCAGCCTGATGAGTTGGTTTGGCTACCAATTTGTGGATGTGTTGGTGTTGGTGAGTGGGTTTAGTTTGGTGCGATCGCTTCAGGGTAGACCCTTGCAAACAGGTCGGTTTCTCCGCAAGCGGTTGCTGCGGGTGCTGCTGCCTTACTGGGTTGTGGCTGTGTTGGCCTACCCCATTTTGTGGGCGATCGCCAACGCAACCAATGGGTACATGCCAGATTTATGGCATATCTTCGCAGGTTTGACATTTCCGCTGTTGTTTGACTTCAGTGGCGATATGTTGCTGCGCACGAACCTCTCCTGGTGGGTTGTGCCGTTAATTCTCAGCTTTACTCTGCTGTTTCCCTGGCTGTGGATGCTGCTCGAACGTTGGGGCAAGGCCAACCTACTGTGGGTCAGCCTGGGTCTGACGCTGGTGTACCGCGCGATCGCGGTTTACTGGTTAGACGGGCATCCGGTGTATGTGGTACTAGACTCAACGGCAGGCTGGCAACCCTTTGCGTTGTTTCTGGCGAAGCTTAGCACCTTTGTATTAGGCATGGTTGTGGGTGTGCTGGCGATCGAGCAGCGTGGCCCTTTGATGTGGCAGTTTCGTCGAGCGCTTTTAATTGGGTTGTTGCTTTACCTGACTGGGTTTGTAGCCCAGTTTTATCGGCTGGGTTGGGTGATTGCCGATTTGCTTTTGCCCATTGGCTTGACGCTCGTGTGCATGGCAGTGTTCCGTCCTATGGCACATCCCAATTGGGTGAAGCAGATGCTAGTGTGGCTGGGAAAACATAGCTATAGCTACTACTTAGTGCAGTTTTTTGTCGTCGATCGCGCCATCAAGCTGATTGTGCGTGACGATGCAAGGCTCTACACCCTGTTGCTACCAGGGATGATAGTTGGCACGTTGATTTTGGCAATGGTTGTAGAGGCAACATACCCTGTGCTTCGCTCTTTTGGTGCGGGCGTGATTCGCGATCTGGATTTTGTGCTGCATCGATCGCCAACGGCAAGTGCTTTGCCGAGTTGGCATCCCCAAGTAGGTGAAGCTGTTTTTTATCGTGGTCTTTCTCATTGGAAAGTGCTGAAAACAGAGCGCCTGCTTGATGAGCATGAAATGTTGCTCTGCCAGATCAGTGACGGGCAGCGATCGCTCTGGGTTCCAGAGGCCGATTTAGAACCTTCCGAAACGGCGGCAGCCGAGACGGAAGCTAATGATACGACGCCCTTTTCGTTATGAGTGTGTGTGTGACAAATCCCCCAATGACTAATCCCTAACCCAAAAATGGAGGATAAATTCCAGTGAGGAAGTGGACGGCTGACTTTTCAAAGCTAGTTTTTACCCACGTTTTATTGATCGGTGTACCTACAATTTTTTATTACTGCCTGCGCCTGGGTGGTATGTCGCTGATCAACCTACACATGGCGATCGCGACGCTCTTTTTAATTGGCTCTGCGATTATCTTTGTTGAAAGCACAACGGCGCTGACCCGTCGATTTGCCACAACTCAAACGCCGCCGCCGCGTAATCGGTTTGATCGGTTTGCCCGTAAGTTTAAGCGGGCGATCGGCAGTGGAGGTCGCCGCTTACCTGTTACAGATACGCCTGTGCCACGCTGCACGGTGTTAGTCGCGGCCTACTTGCCCAACGAGCAAGACATTATTCTTGAAACGCTGCATCACTTGCTGGAGGTTGTGCGTCGCCCGCAAGCCGGGTTAGAGATCATCCTGGCTTACAACACGCCGGTCAACTTGCCAGTTGAAGATGAGTTGCGACAACTGGCTGCACAACACCCTGAGTTGCAGTTGGTGCGAGTTGAGGATAGTCGCTCGAAAGCTGAGAACCTGAACGCGGTATTGGATCGGGTGACGGGTGAAATTACCTGTATTTTAGATGCCGACCATCACCCCCCGGCAGACTGCTTTGAGCGGGCTTGGCGCTGGTTGGAATATAACTATGACGTGGTGCAAGGTCGCAACGTGATTCGCAATCACCAGCAGAACCTTTTGACTCAAAACATCGCGATCGAGTTTGAGATGGTCTACGGGGTGGCGCATCCGGCCAAGTCATATTTAATGGATTCCACCATTTTTGGGGGGTCTAACGGCTACTGGCGCACCGAAGCTTTACAGCGCATCCGGTTTAACCCGGCCATGTTGACTGAAGACATTGATGCATCAATGCGGACGTTGCTGAGTGGGTATCGCATTGTTCACGATCGCAGCATTGTAACGACCGAGTTGGCGCCTGCCGACTTTAACTCCTTTTGGTTTCAGCGCAAGCGTTGGTCTCACGGTTGGTTAGAGGTCAGCCTCAAGTACCAGCGGCGTGTTTGGAAGTCTAAGAAGCTGACACTCTGGCAAAAGGTTTACTGGACATATCTGCTTTACTACTGTGTGTTGTATTCGCTGATTGCGTTACAGATTTTGCCATTGGTTCTCAGTTTAGCGTTGCACCCTGTCATTACGGTCCCTGAGGAAAATCCGTATTTGTGGTTCAGCACGATCGCCACTTTTTCAAGTGGTATCTATGCGACGCTTGTGACAATGCGAATTTCGGCACAGCGATACCCGCTTTGGTATTACTTACAGCACGCGGTCTTCATCTTTTTCTACACAATCATGAAAAATATGATTTCGATTGTGGGGCTGTATGACCACCTGCATGGCTTTAACCGTTGGGTTGTTACTCCGCGCACCTCGGCTCAGCGCCAGCGTCTACAACCTGTTTCCCGCCCCGCTTTACCTGCGCCCTCGGTGCCTAGCTCCGGCTTGGAGTCATCCGAAGCATCCTAAACTTTGTCTGAAATTTCAGGATGCTTTGAAATTTCGTGGAAAAATATTGCGGGAATTCTAACCACAGAGTTCCCGGAAGCGGGTTTCGTTTGTAGCAGTCAATGGTTGCAAGCTAAGCGGGTTTTGGCTGCTTATCCCACTAGCCGCGATGATCGCTTACGCGTGTTGTCCAGGGTTGCCTCCGGCGTGGGGGGCAATCAGGGGACACTTTAGAGATGTGCCTCTTCACAGATGTAGTCGCCTCGGCGTTCTTTTAGATCGTAGGTGTAGGTTTTGCTTTGGCATGAACGGCTGAGTCTAAATGCAACAACAAACATTTAAAGAGCGGCTTTCACGCAGGCGTTTTGGGCAGTTTGCTGCTTCTCAATTCACGTCTTGGTTTGTCGCTTCAGCAGGAGCAACGATGGCATTTCCGTTAATGTCTTGGGCGCAGCAGGCGCGATCGACCAGACGACCAAAAATCCTTGGAACAACGTTTAGTCAATTGCAATGCCACTACATTGAACTAGATTGGCAAGCCGCGTTTCGCGCAATTTGTGCGCTGGGCTTTGACGAGGTGCGACTGTGTGCTTATTGGCATGAGATTGAGCGAACAGAGAATGAGTTTGACTTCAGCACCATTGACTGGTTGTTGGATGAATGCGATCGCCACGGTATCAAAGCGACTGTTGCCGTTGGCATGAAAGTGCCTCGTTGGCCTGAGTTTCATTTTCCTGATTGGTTGCGCGCTCGCTATGATACTCAGACCCAAACGCAAGCACTAGACCAAAATGAGGCAATCGCGGCACATGCCCTTAATTTTGTGCAGCGAGTTGTGGATCACTGTCGCACTGCCCCTAGCTTGACCTGTTGGCAGGTTGAAAATGAACCCTTTACCCATCTTGAGATTGCAGGGGGACGCTACCTGAGTTTTGAGTTTGTGCAAAGAGAGATTGAGCTGGTGCGATCGTGGACTGCGGCGCATCATCAGGTAACGACAACAGGTTCAATTGTTTTGCCTGCCGCGCAAGACCCCAGAGAAGAAATGGTTCTGCAAGAAAGCCTGGAGTTAGTCGATGCTTTTGGTATCAACGTCTACACCAAGGTGCCGCTGCGCAATACCTTCTTTTACTTAGAGCCGCTACCTCCCTTTTGGGAAACGCTCAGCCGCTGGCAAACGCAGGCCGCTCAAAAGGGCAAAGAAATTTGGATCGCAGAAGCCCAGGCTGAACCTTGGGAGCCGAACCAACTGGTCGCTCTCAAAAAGCTGAACTATCCCAGTAGTAGCCCACGGCGTGCCACTAATCTGGTCACAACCCTAGTCGATTTGGGCTATGGGCGCGTCTTTCTGTGGGGATGCGAGTATTGGTATTGGCACCTGCAAAACGATCGCAAGCACTGGTGGTGGGCGATGCAACAGGTCGTTGAGGCCAAAATCGCTTAGAAGTTGATCGTCGCGATCGCACAGCTTCTTGAGGTAGAGACGGATTTTTACGGAACAATGCATCCTGGTAAGTTCAAACGCTCTAAGCAATTGCTCTCACCTGAGACAGCAAATAGCCGTTTTTATTTAACAAAAGAATTTGATCTATAACCCAAAGGGGGTATCCCCCATAAAAGGGGAATTTTGCTAATGTTAGAGATACACAAATTCCGGAGAAAATTTAGCGATTTCAAGCTCATTTTCTTTCCTGGTTGCTTACGAAATCACTGCATATACTGAGAAGTCTGCTCGTATTTCCCTGTTGTTGAGCAATAAAGGCAGTGTTTGGATTTGCTGTAAGCCAGTTTTGCTGTACGGTTCGTTTCTACCGGAAATTCTCGAACAAACGAGGTGAGGAAATGTCCAATTATGATGAGCGATCGCAGTCTTCATCCGGTAGTCGGCTACCTCAGCAACGCAAGCGTTTAGGCGGTTACCTAGTCGAGGCAGGGTTGCTTACTCCGGCGCAGGTTTCGGTAGCCCTGAATGACCAGAAAATCACTGGTATGCGGTTTGGTGAAATTTTAGCGGCGCGGGGTTGGGTCAAGCAACAGACCATTGAGTATCTGATGCGTAAGGTCATTATTCCTGAGCAAAAAGCGATCGAGACAAAAGCGAAACAGCCAGCAAAAGATACCTATCCTGGTAATGGTGGTAAGGTGCAGGCAGACTCGACCGCAACAACTTCAGGTATGAATGGCAAAGCCCGTCCAAACGCTCCGATTGACAACAGCATCCGGCGAGAACCCCCAATTACAAAGCCACTTCCTTCTTACGGAGCGTCTGACGACAATGATGGGGTCAGTTGGGTAGGTTGATGGGGAACAACCAGAGCCAAATTGGTAGGGTAAACAGCAAGCCTAAACTCCCGATCGTCAGGCTTGTAACCGTTAAGGTTTTGTCTAACTCATAGGCTTCTGCCAAGATTAACGTTGCAAAAGCGGGTGGCATTGCCATTTGTAACAGCAACACACGGTGAACCAGGCCCGATACGCCACAGGCAAGGAGCAGTAGCCCTACCACCAGGGGCACAACAAGCATTTTGATGCCGATGCTCGCGATCGCCAGTCGAATTCCTTTAATAGAGGAGATTTGACTCAGCCGCATGCCGATTAAAACGAGAGCCAGCGAAATCGTGAACCAACCGATGCCGACCAGTCCTTGTTCAAGGGGGGCTGGAAAGCGAACAGGACGCATGACTAAGCCAGCAGCCATGCCCCATAGAGCTGGGTTAAGTAGCATTTCACGCGCGATCGAGGGTTGATTTTCGCGCTCGATCCCAAAGCGGGATGCCATCGCTGCCCCTAAACCATAAGCCCCAACTGTAGAACCCAGGTCAAAAAACATTGCCCAAGAAAAATAGTCCTGCCCAAATAAAGCCAGACTAACGGGATAACCGATGTAGCCTGTATTTCCTACCATTGAGCTAAGTAAAAAACTACCTTTTGTAACGGAGAGGCAGCGATCGCCCACTTGCCCCGATCGCCAGCGCAAATAGAACCAACCAAGGCTGCCACCCAACACAATACTGGTACAGGCGACGACGGGAGCCAACCACAGCGAGAAAGACAAGGTCGCCTGTCGCAAAAAGGCAAAAATGCCAATCGGAATGCCGACCCAGAAGAGAAATTTACCTAAAACCAGTGGCACAACACTCGGTAATGTGCGCCCTAAGCCCCAGCCAACCAGGGTCAAACTAATGAGATGTAAGTAAACAGGAACAAGACTCGCGCTAACCATAATTTGGATGTAAGAAAACGGCGATCGAGCAGCGGTTGGATTCTAAAAAAAGCTGGCTTAGAAACCGACCTAAAGAGTTTTGACATTTCTACTCTGTCGCCCTCAAATGGAGACGGTGAAACACGTGGTGAATGCAAGTCAGTTTGTAAAAGTGAGATAAGCTGTACGGATTGACAGCATAACGTTTGAAAAGAGAAATCGGGATCGGTTTAACCTGGTCTACCAATTCAACCTGAATTCTATGTCAGCTTGGGTTATGTGGATTTAGCGAAAGCTGATAATGAGAAACGCGTGTGTAAAAACGAGGCGATAAAATTTTCTAAAATTGCGAGTGGCTGACATAATTGGGGGGCTATCGGGCAATGCCGAAAGTGAATTCTCCTCAGTTTACAATCGAGTATGAAGATGTGCCGAGCGTCAGGGAGTCTTTCGGATTGCAGAATCCTAAACCTACTGAAAAAGTCGTGAGAGTTTCCTCATCCTTACCCGATGACATTCCTGTTGCCCAGCGAGAAACCTCTAAACAGGTGGCTCCCAAGGTGGCTAGCAAGCGTTGGTTGATCTACGGCAGTTTGGGCGCGATCGCTCTGATTGCTTCAATTGCCGGGGCGGTTGTGTCCTGGCAAATTCGGCAGGCGCAGTTTAGTGCTGATGCATCTAGTTCGGCTGAAACGCAAGCCGCCACCGGACAGGATGGCACAACCCAGTCCCGGCCTAAAGGGGATGTGATTTTGGGCCACTATGCCTACAAAGAAGCAGCCCCAACTGATTTAGAAGTGGCAGAAGGGTCAATCCGGCTGAAGCGATCGGCGGCGGCAGCTTATCGAGAAATGGTTGCTGCTGCCAGCCAGAGTGGGGTCAACATCGTGTTGATTTCTGGGTTTCGCTCGGTCGCTGATCAAAAGCATCTTTACTTTGGTGTCAAAGCCGAACGCGGACAAAACGCCCAAGAGCGGGCAAAGGTCAGCGCTCCCCCCGGTTATAGCGAACACCACACGGGCTATGCGATCGACATCGGTGATGCCAATGTACCCGCCACAAACTTGCGCGAAGATTTTGAGAAAACCGCTGCCTTTCGTTGGATGAAGGCCAACGCCGCGCGGTATAGCTTCGAGCTTTCCTTTCCCAAGGGGAATGAGCAGGGCGTGAGTTACGAACCCTGGCACTGGCGTTATGTCGGTGACATTGATAGCCTCAAAACCTTTTATAAAGCGCGAGAAAATTAAAGCGAGTAACCAAACGACGGCAATGAGATTCAAAGGAGCATCGGATGAACCTCCGCGCTGCCACGTCTGCCGACTTAGAATTGCTGCGCCACTGGGATGAGCAACCCCACGTTGTCGCTTCCGACCCCAACGATGACTGGGGCTGGGAAGTCGAACTCGATCGCACCTACGATTGGCGAGAGCAACTAATCGCTGAGATCGACGATCGCCCGATTGGTTTTCTCGAAATTATCGACCCCGCTCGCGAAGAGAGCCATTACTGGGGAGAGTGCGCCCCAAATCTCCGCGCGATCGATATCTGGATTGGGGAAGCAACCGATCTTGGTAAAGGTTATGGCACCCAAATGATGCAGCTAGCGCTTGCCCGTTGTTTCGCTGACTCTGCTGTGACGGCTGTGCTGGTCGATCCGCTTGCCAGCAATATCCGCGCTCACCGATTCTACGAGCGGCTTGGCTTCCAATTTGTTGAACGCAGACAGTTTGGTGCAGATGACTGCTACGTTTACCAGTTAGATCGAGCCAATTGGCAGATAGACCCCGCGATCGCCCCTCACCCCCTACCCTAAAATCCAAACTCCTACTTCCCTCACCCCCTCACTCCCTCACTCCCTCACCCCCTCACTCCCTCACCCCCAGCCCCCCTTGCCAACAAAAAATTCCCAGAGATCACCACCCCTGGGAATTTTTCAATCAATCTAAATTGCTATTAACGCCGACTCATCGACATGACAATTTGCAGAATGTACCAGAACAGCAACGCGACTGACGCAAACAGTTCTAAAGAGGCTGCAACGTGCTGACCAGGTTGGTAGTAATGCATCACCTTAGAGGTGTCATAAAGAATTGCACCAGCCGCAAATAGCACCATGATGGCAGAGAAAAATAACCCTAGCTGGAACCCAAAGATGGCGCTACAGATGATCACACCCAATGCGACAAAACCGCCAATCATCAGAATGCCACCGAGAAAAGAAAAGTCTTTCTTGGTAACGAAGGCGATCGCGGTCAAGGCGGCAAACAACAACAACGTCAAAATGCCCGCTGTTGGAATAACGCTAGGGTCAGAGAAGACAGCCGCAATGTAAAGTAGAGGGGCAAAAATTATCGCTTGGGCAACAACCTCAAGCCCCAGGCCCAAATACTGGGTTTGCACAGAAGCTTGAGCGGCAAAGCTGCGAGCCATCCAGCCAATGAGGGAAAACGCTGCCAAAACGCCTAACCAGACAAAACGGCCACTACCCAACAGGAGGTCAGCCAATGCGCCAGCAACCCCGGTTTGAAACAAAATAAACTCAACAACGACGAAAGCCCCAATTGCACCCGCAAGGTGCAGGTAGGTATTTCGAATAAATTGCGCCCGTTCAGTTGGGCGAGCCTGAGCAACAGTAACCATGCGGTATGCTTCTCCGGAAGTTGATATAAGAGTTACTCACGAGTCTAACAAAGCATCCTGGAAAAGACTTTCATTTTTAGGTAACGAACTTTCTATGCCTGCTATGTGAGATCGCCTGCAATTATGCAATCTCAGGTGACTTTAGAATCGTAGGAGGTTTTAGAAGTGACAAAAGGCTTACTTTATAGGGGCGGTTGAGAAAGCGGGTGCAAAATCTGACTAGCCCCCCGGCGAGTGCCGTCTCCGTTGCTTCGCGCCTTGGCGCTGAGGCTGAAGAAGACGGCTGAGGGGTGAAGGCTGATGGATTGTGTTAAATAAACGGGGCTAAATCAAAGTTAGTTGCCAGGATCGCCGATCGCGAAGACGCAGCCATCCATTGTCGCGAAGACAACTTGATTGGCGGGTTTCGACGTTTCAAAATCCTGCAAGCCCCAATGCCATTGGCGAGAGGTGGCTCGTAACTGCATGACGGCATGTTTCACAGGATCGATGGTCTTTTCGGTAAATTGCAAAAACTCATCTTCAGCCCGCCGATAGTCTGTAATCTCGACCACATATAAATAGACAAGATTAAAAGACAGAACCGGATTGTAGGTAATTGCAAAAACGCGATCGCCCACAATTCGCTCAATCGCAGGGATTGTGTGAGTTCCGGCTAGGCACGTTTGCACAAACTGTTCATGCTCAACGGGCAACAGCTCCAACTCTGGCAAGTGCAAAACCCGCAACAGTTTTTCGGCTGCAGGGTTGAGTTTAATCACTGTGCCATCGGGGCTACACACCAAAATCGGCATGGGATTGCGGCGTAAAAACAGCGACAGTCGAATAATATCTGCTTCGGCATAGCTGTCTCGCTGCGATGAGCCAGAGTTTGGCTGATTTGAGGCGGGCGAGCCGCCATTTGGGTCAGATTGCCCATCGGCATTTGAGTTATTTTTGATTACCATTTTGTTAGCTCCTCAAGTTGTGGTGGAGTCAAGCCAGGACAGGGTGTCGCAGCCGGGTCCTGGCTTTTAACGAATTACGAGTCAACCATGCACCCTGGCAGACTTGGGGGTGCCTGAGCAGAATTCAATTTTGGAAATAGCCGACTAGCTTAAGGTTGGCGATCGCTCGTTGATTTCTTTTTTCTTTTGCTTTAAGAAACAATTTCCTGGTTCGGCAGGTCTCTAAGAAGAATCGTGGAGGTCGCGCGGTTGGATTAGATCGGTTCCTGACTGAATTCCGCATTATTACGGAAAGTTCACTCTGTGATTGGCACCCCCGGTTGGTCTGCTTCTTAATTGTGCATACGGAGCCTGTTTCCTTGGGTGATGGTTGACCAAAGCAGATGTGAATCTTGTCATCAAAATTTTGTGATAAATCGTCTCCGTATAATTGACGAACCGCAGTGTCAAACCTGATCCAGATCACAAGCCAAATCGGGATTACCCGGTTCAACGAAGGAGCTTTAGAAATAGGTTGCTTTAAATCGCTAGATGCAGGTCAATTCGTCTGGAAGTCATAAAGCTATAAAATTTGGAGCAAATTGGCTAAAAACTCGTAATTTGAGTGACGTGTAGGAGAGCAGCGCGAACTCCTGTTTAAGATAGAGGCGGGTTCCCTCCAATAGTTAAGATGCATCACTCAAGTTCTAAAAGGTGTTTTAAGGTGGATGTCGGTTCAGGTTTTACCTCAATTCAACACGCGATCGCTGCGTGAAAATGGGCGGCAATATTATGTTGATGATCGGGGCAATCGACTGCCCAGTGTCACCACGATTTTGAATGCCACCCGTCCACCCGAACAACGGGAAGCGCTGGCTCGTTGGAAAGAGCGGGTCGGTGCAACCGAAGCCGTTCGGATTAGCACAACTGCCAGTCGTCGAGGAACGGGCACGCACAAACAGGTCGAGCGCTATTTGCGGGGTGATGCAGTCGTTTGTTCTGACTCGGTGCGTCCCTACTGGGAAAGCATCAAACCGGTGTTACAAGCTGTTGACAATGTTCGCCTGATTGAAGGCACAGTGTTTCACTACGACCTGGGCTACGCAGGCAAGGTGGACTGTGTGGCAAGTTATGAAGGGGTGCCTTGCTTGTGCGAGTGGAAAACGAGCGATCGCCCCAAACAGACCTTAGACCGTTTGCATGACTATCCCTTACAGCTCGTTGCCTATTGGGGGGCGGTCAACCAGTTTTATCAGAATTATGATGTTGACCTGAAAAATGCTCTGCTTGCGATCGCCCTGCCAGAGCAAGCCGCTGAGGTGTTTTGGTTTGATGCAGAGGCGTTAGCTGTTTACTGGGCGACTTGGGCAGAGCGTGTGAAGCGGTTTTGGTTGAGGCAGGGTGGTCGATAGTGGGGAAATAAATAAGGAGTTGCAAGAAATGTTTCTCACTGCAAGCGAAATAAATCTGGCTGTGGGTAATCTGGTAAATATTTGAGGGCTGAAACCGAGCTGCTGAGGGCTTTTAAGGAAGTTTACAAAGAATTTGCCCTAAGAGTTGGGATTTTTTTAAAGAAATTGGTTATCCTTATCTAACTCAAATGCCTTGCTCATAACACATACTTCATTGTGTCGAGTTTGCTTTGTAGCCCTGTGTTCACATTAGCGAGAAACCTTAACAAGAAGGTTAATAATATCTCCGAACATAGGAATAGATAAGCTGTATATTACCTTTGATAGATTGACTCACATTAGATGACCGCAGTGCCTTTGCCCCGACAACCTTCGCAATCCTCGGATCTCAGCAATCCTTCGCCTGAGATCACGCCTGTGTTTGCGTTGAAGGAGTTGGTTGCGCGTCTGAATCGTGAGCAGCACAAGATTCAAGACCTGCTCAGTTCGCTCGGTTTTGCTCTACGTAGCTTCAACAACTTGAATCAGTTTCTAGAGTTGATTCCGTTGATGGCGAGTCGAGTGACCGATTGCGATGGAGGTGCCCTCTTATTATTTAAACCCAATGGGCAAGTCCGCTTAGAGCGCTTGCACTGTCAAGACAGTCGGCTGTGTCAGGACGTTCGCAAGGCGATCGAGTCAGCAACCCGTCAAATCAGTGCGTCGATCGCAGCCGCAAAAACGGAGGAGGTAACTGCCATTTCGCCCAGCACGATTGCTGCCCTCGATCAGCAGATGAGCTTTTGCCTGGGTGCCGATGTGCAAGTCTTTGGCACCGCGATTTTAGTTAAGAATACAGAACGGGGTCGGCTTTACGTCTTTAGTCGCGACCCTCAATATACGTGGACTGAGACACGCCAAAAGCTGGTGCGTCTGGTGGCTGACCAAACAGCGGTGGCGATCGAAAACGATGAGCTGACCGTTGAGCTACGTAAGAAGGAACGCTTAGACCGTGAACTGGAAATTGGGGCTGATATCCAACTGCGGTTGCTGCCGCGTCAGTGCCCCAAAATTATGGGGTTGGAGCTAGCGGCACGTTGTCAAACCGCAAATCGTGTCGGGGGTGACTATTACGACTTTATCCCCGCGAGTTATGACCAGGTGCGATCGCGCAAAGAAGGTCACAGTGAGTCGGGCAAATGGAGCATTGTCATTGGCGATGTGATGGGCAAAGGGGTGCCTGCTGGGTTAATTATGACAATGACCCGTGGCATGCTACGGGCTGAGGTGCTAAACGAACACTCTCCGGCTCGTATTTTGCAGCATCTCAATCGCGTTATGTATGCCGATTTAGAGAACTCAAATCGATTTGTCACGCTGTTTTACTCTGAGTTCAACCCGCAGACGCAGGTGTTGTCTTATAGTAATGCGGCGCACAATCCGCCTTTGCTCTGGCAGGCCGCGACGAATACGATTAAGCGATTAGATACGTTGGGAATGTTGATCGGGCTAGATGCTGACACGCAGTATCAAGATGCACAAATTCAATTGCTGCCGGGAGACACTCTGATTTATTACACCGACGGTTTTACAGATGCTGCTAACCAAAGTGGTGAGCGGTTTGACGAAGAAAACCTGATGCGGGCCTTTCAATGGGCTTGTCAGTATTGCGATGGCCCTCAAGAAATCCTGGATTACTTGTTTGAGCAGGTTCAGAATTTTATTGGCTCCAATAAACGGAATTCTGACGATATGACGCTAATCGTGATGCAAGCTCAGCCAGAGCCAGCTCCTATAGAGTAACTACGCCGAAGTTTCGATTTTCTGATATGCTGACTTGGCGTTAGCCTTACGCACCAGTATGATGTGCTTTAACGAGGAGGGCTTTGGTTGAAATGGACGCAAGCTTTTTACATGATTTCGCAAGCAGTTTGACTCACGTTTCGCAGGTGGTGGATTACTCACAGGTGTTGCACTGGCATCTGCCGCTCGATTTAGCGCAACAATTTAAAGATCCTGATTTTGTTGGCGATCTCACCAAAACCTGGAATAATTTCGTCAAAACGGGTCAGGTTTGGGCTTTTCTAGCAGGTCTGGTTTTAGGGTATTTAGTGAAAACCTTCACGAGTTTTGGTTGATCTGTTTGTTGACATCTAGCGATTTTGTAAGGGGCTTCCTTGAATAATCCTGCTACTGCAAACCAGCCATCCACCTGGAGCCAACGGTTTGAATCGGCACTGCATCCCGCGATCGCGCGGTTTAATGCGAGCATTGGTTTTGATATTACCCTGATCGAGTACGACATCACTGGTTCACAAGCACACGCGCGGATGTTGGCTCATACCGGCATCATTTCTCCTGAAGAAGGAGATCAACTTGTCAGTGGCTTAGAGCAAGTGCGGCAAGAGTTTCGGGCAGGGCTGTTCGTGCCCGGTGTTGATGCTGAAGATGTACACTTTGCGGTCGAGCGTCGGCTCACTGAAATTGTTGGCGATGTCGGCAAAAAGCTGCATACGGCGCGATCGCGCAACGACCAGGTGGGCACTGATACACGCCTTTATCTGCGGGATCAGATTCAGCAAATTCGCACGCACCTGCGCGAGTTTCAGACGGTGCTGCTGACCCTGGCCGAGCAGCATGTTGAGACGCTCATTCCTGGGTATACCCATTTGCAACGGGCGCAGCCCGTGAGTCTGGCACATCATTTGCTGGCTTACTTTGAGATGGCAGAGCGTGACTGGCAGCGCTTGGGTGAGATTCATCAACGGGTGAATGTATCGCCCCTGGGGTCTGGTGCATTAGCGGGCACGACGTTTCCCATTGATCGCCATTACACTGCGGAGTTGCTAGGCTTTGCTGGGGTTTATGCCAACAGCCTGGATGGGGTCAGCGATCGCGATTTTGCGATCGAGTTTCTCTGCGCGGCGAGTTTGATCATGGTTCACCTCAGCCGCCTGTCTGAAGAGGCGATTATGTGGGCCTCTCAAGAGTTTAGCTTTATTACTCTGACCGATAGCTGTGCCACAGGCTCCAGCATCATGCCGCAAAAGAAAAATCCGGATGTGCCTGAGTTGGTGCGGGGTAAAGCGGGGCGGGTGTTTGGTCACTTGCAGGCTTTGCTGGTACTGATGAAAGGGTTGCCTTTGGCCTACAACAAAGATTTGCAAGAAGATAAGGAAGCCTTGTTTGATGCGGTTGTGACAGTCAAAGCGTGCTTAGAAGCAACCACGATTCTGCTGCGAGAAGGGTTGCAATTTAACACGACACGGCTTAACTCAGCGGTGAACGAAGATTTCTCAAATGCAACAGATGTGGCTGACTACCTGGCGGCTAAGGGTGTGCCTTTCCGAGAAGCCTATAACCTGGTAGGCAAAGTGGTGAAGACCTCAATCGCCCAGGGCAAGCTGCTTAAAGACCTCAGCCTGGAGGAATGGAAAGCTTTGCATCCCGCATTCGAAGCAGATATTTACACCGCGATCGCTCCGGCAACGGTGGTGTCAGCTCGCAATAGCTTCGGTGGCACAGGCTTTGAGCAAGTTCGAAGGGCATTAGCGGCGGCTCAAGCTAAGCTCTGTTAAACCCCCTTCAGGCTGACTTGTGCCCCGACCTCAATTAACTGGACGGGCGGGTAACGCTCCTGAAACAACAGCGGGCGATCGCGGAAGGATGACTGTAAATGTCGTGCCTTGCCCCAGTTCTGAGTCAACCTGAATTTTGCCCTTATGTGCTTGCACGATGTGATGCGATAAATGCAGTCCTAAGCCACTGCCTGCCCGTCGATGATTGCCTTGCATGAAGCTTTCAAACAGGTGAGGAATTTCGTTGGGATCAATGCCGGGGCCAGTGTCTGCAATCTTCAATACTAAGTCGCTCGGTGTTGATTGCAGCTGAACACAAACCGATCCCTGATCGGTAAACTTTAAGGCATTACCAGCCAGGTTCGTGATCACCCGGCGCAACTCCATCGTGTCGGCTTTAACAGTGACTTCAGCGGCATCGCTCTCAGGTTGAAATTCAAATTCTAGCCCTTTTTCGATCGCCAACGGTTTTAGCTCTGTCATCACCTCTTGCACCATATCCATCAGGTTGATGGGGTTCAAAATCAAGGTTTTGCGTCCGGCTTCATAGCGGTAAACCTCCAGCAGCGAGTTGACCATGTGCAGCAGGTTTTGATTGCTGCGTAACATCACGTCGATCGCCTCTTTCATGGCAGGGGTAGGATCTCCCAATGCTCCCTGTTGCATCAGGGTAAGCATGCGGTCAGCGGCAATCATGGGTGTGCGCAGATCGTGGGTCAGACGAGAAACAAAGTCTTCACGTTGACGGGTGATGCGATCTCGTTCGGCTACACTCCACTTTAAGCGCAGGAGAGATCGAACACGGGCGACCAGTTCATCGACATCAACGGGTTTGCGCAAAAATTCATCGGCACCCAGGTCAAGCCCCCGCACCACGCTGGGGTGGTCATGAGCCGTAATCAAAAGGATGGGCAAAAATGGCAATTTAGCGTTTTGCCGAATTCGACGTGTCACCTCAAACCCATCAATTCCGGGCATCATGACATCGAGCAAAAGCAGATCAGGCGGGGATTTCTCAATATACTCTAGGGCGTCAAGTCCGTTATTTAGGGTATCGATGATATATCCCTCTTCCTGCAAAAGCGCTTGAATCAAAAAGCAATTATCGGGTAGGTCATCGACGACCAAAATGCGATCGGCTCTGGTAGGCTGTTTCACTGTCTTTGAACCTGAATGCTTGCAATCGGAAAGTCGCGCCGAAATTCCTAGAACTCTATTTTAAGTAGCGATCACGAACGGCGTACAGCACCACTAAGGGGAGTGCGTTGAAATAATATCCCAGCGGTGCGGTAGGGGCGAATCGCCATTCGCCCTTACAGATTGGCGGTATTGGTACAGTATTTATCTGCAAGTCCCTAAAGAAGAAAGAAAATGGGCAACGAGCAAAGTCAGGAGATTCTGAATTTGGTCTGCATGAAGCGAATTGAGAAACTTTGTAAAAGCCGACTCAATTGCAACAGATATGCCACAGCACAAACTATTCGCTTCCCGGCAGCCTGCTCAAAGCAGTTTTATGCTACCGCTTCAGCTATAAATCAACCCCTATAGAGTCCCGGTTGCTCGAAAGAACTCAAAACCGGCGGCAAAAAGAGCTTGTTTGCCAGTCTGGCAAGAGATATTGGACAGGATTGAATCATTTGACACAACACAGATTTATCTCAAAGCACACAAGTTGTTAAAAGTGGTCAATCTAACCACTACGTGATCTACTGATACCTGTTGCCAGATGGCTGAGGACATTGGAAATAGAGGAAGTTTAGGAACTACGCTCCCCGCTGGGGACTTTACCCCTGCACCTCATCCCAACCAAAGTGACAATGGCTATAACTGAGAAGTCAATCTTCTTATGAGAGCCAAAGCCTTGATAGTCGTTTTGAATATGAGAGTTTAAATTCAGGAATTACAACACTTATCAAGAATGTAGGGCAAAGGTCTTAATTGCACGTCCTCCTATAGAAGGATGAGGAATAGTGACGTTTAGCAACTCACCCACTAAGTTCTAGGTCTAGCTATGCTAGGATAAAAGCCCTGAGTTTATGGTTGAGCTTCTAACTTAAATTACAAACTGCTGATAACTCGCACTTCAATTGCCAGTTTCAGTACGTGAAAGTCCTATTTGCAAAGCACTATTAAGAGGTAACTACTGACGGCATCTGAACTACCTGAGCAAGCATTAGACGGTGAATTAGAGCCGCAAAAACCGTTAGCTGAGCCTTTTCTACCTTTTGAGATTTCTATCTCAGAGTCCGACCTTCGGCAGTTGTCCCCTGCGTTGTTAGCCTACCTTGGGGATGCCGTGTTTGAGCTTTATGTGCGACAGTCGTTGTTGCTTCCTCCTAAGCGAATTCGAAACTATCACCAAGAAGTTGTTAGCAAGGTTCGCGCTGAAGCCCAATTAGACTACCTTCAAACTCTCATGCCCTACCTGACGGAGGCAGAATGTGAGGTCGTGCGACGCGGTAGAAATGCGACTACAACGCGATCGCGAAGAGCTGCTCCCGATGTCTATCAACAAGCCTCTGCACTTGAAACGTTGATTGGCTATCTCTATCTCACTGACCGATCCCGTCTATCGCACTTATTTTCTTTACTCACGCTTGATTTACCTTCATCGCCATCATCATGAAATCTAAACCTTCTTCTGGTCGTCCGCGTTCTTCTCGCCCCAGCAATCCTCGATTTAACAAATTCAAGTCGAGCGAGGAGCGTGATACATCTTACAATCGCGACGAGCGGCCCTCTGGTTACAAGCCCCGTAAAGGTCGCACTGACCGCAACAGCGATCGCCCGTCTGGCTACAAGCGCCAAGATGAAAATGGCGAAAAGCCAAACTTTAAGCCTCAGCGTGAGTATGGTGATCGTTCTAACTCTGGCTATAAGCGGCAGGATGACCGCCCTAGCTCTGGCTATAAGCGCCGGGATGAACGGCAGGATGATCGCCCTAGCTCTGGCTATAAGCGCCGGGATGAACGGCAGGATGACCGTCCCTCTGGCTACAAGCGCCGGGATGAGCGGCAGGATGACCGTCCTAGCTCTGGCTATAAGCGCCGGGATGAGCGACAGGATGATCGCCCTAGCTTTGGCTACAAGCGCCGAGATGAGCGACAGGATGACCGCCCTAGCTCTGGCTACAAGCGCCGGGATGAACGGGATGGAAAGCCCAACTTTAAGGCTCGCCGGGAGTATGGCGATCGCCCTGGTTTGCCATCTCGCCCTAACAAACGGTTTGAGAATGAAGGTGACAAGGCTGCACCAAAGTTGCGTCAGCGTGAGCAAAACTCGGTCATTCCCGTTGCGCAGTTTGAGCCTGAACTCGATTTAGCCAAACCACTCACCAGTCAAACAGATGTCGCAGCGGCTGAAGTAGACGAAACCGAAAACGATTTTGTTTATGGTCGTCATTCTGTTTTGGCGGCTTTATCTGGGGATCGTAACCTGCATCGCATTTGGGTAACCTCTCGACTTCGCTACGATGCGCGATTTCATTCATTGCTGCAACAGGCAAAAGCCAATGGTGCTGTGATTGATGAAGTTGAGCCACAACGGCTGGATCAAATGACAAATCGAGCGATCCACCAGGGGATCGTTGCCCAAATTGCTCCTTACGAGTATTTGGAGCTTGGGGATCTGATTCAGCAAGCAAAAGCTGCCTCTCCGCAACCGGTGTTGTTAGTCGCCGATGGGATCACAGATCCCCACAATTTGGGCGCGATGATTCGTACGGCTGAAGCAATGGGAGCGCAGGGTTTAGTGATCCCGCAACGGCGTGCAGTGGGTATCACTTCAACGGTGATGAAGGTTGCAACGGGCGCACTAGAGACGTTTCCAGTGGCTCGCGTTGTCAATCTCACCCGTGCATTAGAAGAACTGAAAGAGGCTGGTTTTTGGATTTATGGCACTTCTGCTGAAGTGGATGAAGTCTTACCAAAGGTTGATTTTTCGGGATCAATTGCTCTGGTGATCGGCTCTGAAGGTGAGGGGTTAAGCTTGCTGACTCAACGAGCCTGCGATCGCCTGGTATCAATTCCTTTGCGGGGTAAAACCTCTAGTTTGAATGCTTCTGTCGCAACTGGAATGGTTCTCTATGAGATCTATCGGCAGCGGATTGACATATCTTCTGTAGATCGATTAGAAAAAGCTATGTGGTTAAAACCATAAAATGTGACGGAGTATAACAAAAGCTAAAGATTAAGCGCAGTAAGATATGCCTGGTAACAATCGGCAAAGCCGTTGACCTTGGTGGAGCAACAGAATAGCAATGGAAGTTTTGACAACCGCTTTAAATGCATTAGGGTTAGCATGGTGGGTCGAAATAGTTACGGATAGCCCTCGTTGTACGTACTATTTTGGTCCTTTTGTAACTGAAGCTGAGGCTACAGCTGCTAAGCCTGGATACATCGAAGATTTGGAAAACGAAAATGCTCAGGGTATCAGAGTTGTAGTGAAGCGCTGCAAGCCAGTCAAGCTAACAATTTTTGATGAAACTGACGATTTTCTGTCGAGGCATGTGCGGGGACAACTGAGTGGTCAGTTCCAGTAGATGCATCTTTCAGACTTTGCTCCTCTCACTCGCTGGGGAAAGCAATTCTCTAATTTAGGTAAAGGCAAGTAAAAACCCTGACATTCAATTGAAGTCAGGGCTTGACGTTTTATCCAAAAAGACAGGGACTTAATTGGGCTAACCCGATAACGAGGATCTGTAGTGGCAGGTAATGACCTCAATCGGTTGCTACTTAGGCAAGTACCCAGTTGACTAAAGTGCGAACACCATAACCTGTTGCACCAGCATTATTGTAACCATTTTCTTTGTCGGCCCACACGGGACCTGCTACGTCAAGGTGCGCCCAGGGTGTTTCTTTGACAAACTGCTTGAGGAACAAAGCTGCCGTAATTGCCCCACCCGGACGAGGGCCAGTATTTTTCATGTCGGCGAGCCCCGATTTCAAACCCTCAAAATATTTTTCTTCGAGGGGCATGCGCCAGAGTTTTTCGCCTGCAGCTTCAGCGGCACCCAACAATTGCTGGGCGATCGCGTCATCAGGAGTCCACACTCCGGCGATGTCATCACCTAAAGCAATGACGCACGCGCCTGTGAGGGTAGCGAGATCGACGATCGCATCGACTCCCAACTTTTCGGCAAAAACCAGCGCATCGGCCAGAGTCAGTCTGCCTTCGGCGTCGGTGTTGTTGATCTCAATCGTTTTTCCATTTGATGCGGTGAGAATGTCACCGGGGTGCATTGCATGACCGCTAATCATGTTTTCGGTTGCAGCAGAGATGAAGTGAACCTCGACATCCGGTTGAATCTGGGCGATCGCTTTTGCCGCTCCCAGGGTTGCTGCCGCACCTCCCATGTCCGTTTTCATCATTTCGATGCCACTGCCAGCCCCTTTGATATTGAGGCCACCAGAGTCAAAGGTTAACCCTTTGCCGACGATCGCCACTTTCCGCCGCGGTGTGCCAGTGGGTTTGTAGGTTAGGTGGATAAATTTGGGGGGCAGGTCAGAGGCTCTGGCAACTCCTAAAAAAGCGCCCATCCCTAATTTTTCGCAGTCCTCTTGCTCAAGAATTTTGAGGCTCAAGCCGTGGTCGTTTGCGATCGCTTCTGCGGTTTCAGCCAGAGTAATCGGTGTGACGACATTAGCTGGTGCAGCGACCAATTCACGCGCCAAGATCACCCCAGAACAGATTTTGTGAGCGGTCTCAAGTGCGGCTGTCTGACCCGCCAGACCGAGCAGATGAACGGTTTCGACAACGCTGCCTTTATCTTCTGCCTCGGACTTAAAGCGATTGTCTTGGTGCAGGGCTAGCTCGATCCCCTCGGCGATCGCCTGGGTCGTTTTGGCCGCATCTTCCTGCCAGATTGGAAGTTGCACGGCTAGCGTTTTACATTTTTCCTTTTTGGCGGCTCGCGCGATCGCGGCAGCGGCTCGGCGTAAACCTTCTAACTCTAGCGAGCCAGGTTTGCCCAGTCCCACCAAAATAATTTTACGAATCGGGCTACCACCTCCGACGCGGGTTGAGGCGACGCTTCCTTCTTTACCCTTAAACTCAACTTCGGTGATGAGTTCTTGCAGCGTGCCAGATAACTTTTCGTTGAGTGCGGTGTGATCGCTGCTGCTGGTTAGTACATCTTCAAATACGCCAATTGCTAAACCATCCCCTGCCCAGTTGAGGGGAGAAACATCCGATACATGCAGTTCCATGCAAATTCCTCTTCTGCTGACTGACACTGATTTCCAGTATTGATCAAAATTGGGAAGGTCGGTGTGGCGAGGGAAGGATAGGAGGAGCGAGGAAGATGGCGGGGATCAGGCGGAGCGATCGCTGGAGTTCTTGTCTCTGGTGAGGGATCCGCGAGATTTGCTGGATGTCTATAATTTCTGGTAAGAAAAAGGTTAGCGGATATTTGGTACTTGAACTTTTTATCTATAGCCGTACTGGAAAATGTTAGGACGGGGTGCAGCGGTGGAACTCCGGCTGGGAGTGCAGCTCCCACATTCTCTGATTCCAACTTTTGTGCGTAGCGCTATAGCTATTGATGCATCATCATGCGGGAAGGTTGTTGTGCAGTTCACAACTCAAGCGAGTAAAGATCAATCGAGTAGAAATTGGGTGCATTTACTTTGGCAAAAAATCTGTGTTGTTGTCTTGGCTATGCTGCTGAGTTTTGGGTTTGTTTGTCACACTCAGCAACCCGCCTGGGCTTCAATTCATGAATATCCAGAGGGGGCTGAGCAGGTAATGCAGCGATCGCTCCAGACATTGCGAGATTCGAGCGATCGGGCCTGGCAGTTGGTGCTGTTTAAGCGCACAAAAGCGGGTCAAACTCAAATGGTGCACCTGCGGTTGATTGGTTTTCCGGGGGCGGTTGAGTTGACCCATCCAGGGTCGCTTCATTTGGGGACTCTACGCGGTGATAAAGCTTGGCAAGCTGAAGAAGTGCTGGAGGGAGTGCCTCATGCGGCGCATATTGGGGAATATGATGTGCTGGAGTTTATGCGGCAACTAGACGCTGATCTACCGTTGAAGCTAACCTTGCCGCTGGCTGAGGCGGATCAAGAAATTGTTTTGCCACCCTACGTAATTAAGGAATGGCGGCAAGTGGTGTTTAGATAGTGGGAACTGACACCAAAGACAGTCTGAGCTGTGGCGAGAGACCCAATAATTGATAGAAAACTGGCGCGATCGCCAAAAATGTTCTTGCTTTGAAAATCTTCTCGGTCTATTGCACCTGGCAATATAAAATCGCTAGGGGCATTGCGATCGCGGCATGACCCGCACGCAACTTTGAAGACACGTTTTTCTGCCGAGAGAATGCTATTGTGCAGATTCGATCTCACTTCAACCGCTACTGCTCCGCTCCATTCGTTCAGACTTACAACCGTCTGATATTCATCACTTAAGCCGCAAAGGATGCTTTCTATGCAGTTTCATTCTACTAAATCTTTTTTACTCGCTGCCGCTACATTTGCCAGCGGGTTCTCTCTTTTACTTGCCGCCCCAGCCTTGGCTCACCACGCAATGGGGGAAACCCTTCCCAGCAACTTTTTTGAAGGATTTTTATCAGGTGTTGCTCACCCAATCATTGGTGTCGATCACTTTGCAGCCGTGGTTGCTGTCGGTCTGCTAGCCGCTGGTCTAGCCCAGGGGATCATGATTCCAATCGCGTTTGTACTGACTTCTTTACTGGGTACGGGCATTCATCTGATGCAGGTAGACATGCCGTTACCAGAGTTTTTTGTGGCGGTTTCGGTCGTCTTGTTTGGCATCTTTTTGGTGGTAAAACAGCGCCCTAACGCAGCGTGGATTGGAGTTTTGGCCGCGATCGCAGGCATTTTCCATGGTTATGCTTATGGGGAATCTATTCTTGGTGCTGAACCCACTCCTTTAGTCGCTTATTTAACGGGGTTTGCCCTGATTCAAACGGCTATTGCTGCAATTGCCTATCAGGTGGCGCGATCGCTGCTCAAGCCCGCTACGGAGACATCACTAACGTCAAACTCGGTTCGCTCAGTTGGCTTTGTGATTTGTGGGGTTGGTTTGACGGTGCTGGCAGCGGCACTGGGCGCATAACTTTTTAACGAATTGAAACGAAAAAAGCTCCCCGGTTTCTTTAAGAAGCTGGGGCTTTTATGTTTTTTGTGCAGAATGCCTTTCTGAAAGCGGGATCAGGCTCCAGAAGGTAACTCAACGGGATAAAATGCATGAGTCCTTCTACCAAAGTGCGCGATCGCCATGCTGGCAAAACGAATTCTGCCCTGTTTAGATGTCAAAGCGGGGCGAGTTGTGAAAGGGGTCAATTTTGTAAACTTGCGAGATGCGGGCGATCCGGTTGAGTTGGCCCAGGCTTACAACGAGGCGGGAGCCGACGAACTGGTATTTTTGGACATCACGGCTACCCATGAAGACCGTGACATTATTTATGACGTAGTTTACCGTACGGCTGAGCAGGTGTTTATTCCGCTGACGGTGGGTGGTGGCATCCAAAACTTAGAAACAATTAAAAAATTGTTAAGAGCGGGTGCCGATAAGGTCAGCATTAACTCTGCGGCGGTGCGTAACCCTGACTTTATTAATCAGGCCAGCGATCGCTTTGGGGTTCAGTGCATTGTGGTGGCGATCGATGCGCGGCGGCGAGCAGACCCCGAAAATCCAGGTTGGGATGTTTATGTACGCGGTGGGCGTGAAAATACTGGAATTGATGCGCTGGCCTGGGCTGAGGAGGTCGCGCAGCGAGGCGCGGGGGAATTGCTCGTCACCAGCATGGATGCCGATGGAACTCAAGCTGGGTATGACCTGGAGCTAACTGAGGCGATCGCACGCCGAGTTGAGATTCCAGTGATTGCTTCGGGGGGGGCAGGCACCTGCGAACATATTTACCAGGCGTTGACAACGGGTAAGGCAGAAGCGGCTCTGTTAGCCTCTTTACTGCACTATGGGCAGTTAACGGTGAGCCAGATCAAAACCTATTTACAAGAGCGACAAATTCCAATGCGATCGCGGTAAAAGGGGATGCCAAATCCTGAGCAAATGTTACAATATGTAACGTATGCTGTTACCAATTATTGCTATTGTCATTGCACTCGTTGCCTGGTCGCTTCATCTGATGCAGCAGGCAGTCGATCGACGTGAATTTTCACTGATGCTAGCCGGAACTCTTGTTGCTTTCTCGGCAGCAGCCATGATGGGGGTTTACTTTTTAACAAGTAACTGCCTCCATTACTTTTCTCAATCACCAACTATCAATCTCTCGTCAGATTCATCTGAGACGATAGTTTGGGTTTTTCCACAGGAAATCAATAGTCCTTAATTGCGTCGCTGGTTGGAGCGGGGTGTAGCGGAAACTCATAAGATTTGTGCTGTCAAACGTGAGAACTCATGCGACGAGTAAGATGAGTTTGGGTAGATTCTGAAATGATCACTTTCTGGATCATTCCAATGGCTTTTGAAAAGTGATTGGGATGCGTGTTTGTTGATCATCGCTTAATCTGGTACATCGCTTGTATTCTTAGTTGCAAGCTGCTTGCTGTTTTTTTCCCGTTAGAACGTTAGAAGTACGGTAGAAGTGGTAATACTAGCTAGGACTGCGACCTGTAAACCGCTCTGCTGCAAGAGGATTTGGAGTTAAACATGACTTACCCCACGCCCGAATTAGATAGCGTTAGCCGTCAGTTAACAAGCCTAGAGCGACCTAAAAAAGCAAAAATGCTGGTTGTTGATGACGAACCTGATAATTTGGATCTGCTGTATCGTACATTTCGGCGTGATTTTCAGGTTTTAAAGGCAGAAAGCGGGGTGCAGGCACTAGCAGTTCTGGCAGAAGAAGGTGAGGTCGCGGTCATCATCTCTGACCAGCGTATGCCAGAAATGAAGGGCACGGAGTTTCTCAGTCGCACGGTGCCCGACTTTCCCGATACGATGCGGATCATTTTGACGGGTTTTACTGATGTTGAAGACCTGGTTGAGGCGATCAACTCCGGACAGGTCTACCGCTACATCACGAAACCCTGGGATCCGACAGAGCTGAAAGCGGTTGTGCAACGGGCTGCTGAAACTTACGAGTTGTTGAAGCAACGCACAGAAGAGTTACAGCGATCGCAAGCACAAACAGCGCTCCTCTCAACCATCACTCAAACAGCTCAGCAAGCTGAGTCCGTCGATGCTTGTCTGGAACCGATCGCCGCGGCGTTTGGCAAAAATTTCAAAGCGGATGTTTGTATTCTGCAACTGGTAGACAGTAACAGTTTGGTTACGGCTCAGGGGGTGTTTAGCCTGGGCGGTGCGGCTACGAACTGGTTGGCAAACGACCCGCTTGTGCAAGCTGCGATCGCCTCACAGCAGATTCAAGTGTCTGTGAATATTCCGGCTGACACCAATCTTTCAGCGGTTGAGCATTACACAGCATCGGGGACACAGGCTCATCTCGCGATCCCGATTATGTACCGCAAACAAGTTTTGGCTTTGTTGTCGCTCCAATGGTTACAGCCTTGCACCTTGACTGAAGAAGAATTGGTGATGTTGCACCTTTCGGCTCAGCAAGTGGCGCTTGCGATCGTTTGCCTCCGCTAAGCGAGAACCTGTTGAGTCCCGCTTAGCTTTGAGGCGTTGTGGATCAAGCGCGCAACACGGCTTTTGCCTTCTTTAAGTAACGGGCGCGATCGTCTAAACCGTTGGTGCCGCCGTTGATGCGGCGAGTAACGGCAAGCAAGTTGTCCTGGTCAGCCAACTTGTTAATGTTGTTGGTATCCCAGAACCAGCCAGCTGCCATGATTGCGTAGGGTGCCTGTTCGACCAGTTCGGGTTTGGCAACGCAATCGACACCGATCGCCTTCGAAAATTTTTCGTAGTTGGCTCGCCCTGTTAGCTGAATCAATCCTCGCCCTAAGAAGCGTTTGCCATCTCCCGGCTGAATGTTACCCAGATCTCTACGCCCTTCGTAGCGCACTTGCCACTTGTTTGGTCCCCAGATTTCGCGTACATAGCGGAAACCACCACTTTCATGCATGACTTGCGCTAGAAAATGAGCGATCCGTAAAGGAGTGTTGATCTCAAACTTGTTGAGTGTTTCGTTAACTCCAGGGGCAAAGGCTCGCAGACGCTCTCGATAGCCACTGCTGCCTGCAATCTCTAGCAATTGCTCAGCCGTAATCAGTTGGTGAATCGTCTTAGAACCCGAACCGCCACCACCAATGATGGTGATCAGGCGATCGTTGCCACGATTTTCTTTGGGTAGCTGAATGGGTTGGATGCCTCCTTTCGTTGCAGGTTTGTGACCGGGGCGTGAAATGAAGTGAACCCAAAATTCTCCACCTGTCATGCAGGTTTCACGAATCATTTTGTACGAGTAAGTCAGGGCTTTACCCCGTTCAGGATTGCTGCGATCGTTGCGTCGATATCCGCCGGGAATCCACTCCCCGTAAGGATCGTGGGCAATTAAACCACGCTCGTTATAGCCAATCACACAAACAATATGTCCATAACTGGTGAAATAGCCATGGATCACAGCCGGGTTGCCCTGGGCTAACCACTGTTTGAGCTGCTCTAGCGTTGCACGAGAGTTAAAGTTGTCGTCACAACCGTAAGCCTCGGCAGCCTTTGCCAGATCATGGGGCGAGTGACGGCGCAGACCTCTTGCTTCTAACCAATCTTGCAGCTCGTCTTCAAACTGTTTTCTGGGATTTTTTTGCGGCACACCAAAATATTTGAGGCACATCGCAATGCTGGTGACATTGCAGCTCCCAAAAGGATTTTTGGAATTGTCAAGCTGTGATAAGTAGGGCACTGCAAGCTTCACAACCCCGTTGTTGCTAGCGGGCGGGCGCGGAGTTACAACGGGTGGCGTGATTGAGAGCCGCTGCCCTGATCGGAGTGTGACTTCGACGTGATTCGAGTAAACATACCAGGTGTTGCGATTCCCCGGACCAAACCCTTGACTAAAGGTGATGTAGAAGTGTTTATCGTCGGCTTGTTTGTAAGCTAAGACCTCAACCGTTGTACCAGAGGCGATCGCAAACTTCTGATCTTCCCCTAACGTACTGGCTGAGGCGGCACTCAGCTTTAACACGGTGTCTTTGACGATTTTCATCGTTGCAACAGCTTGAGCAGAGGTGCCGGGTTTGGTGCTCAAACTACTTGCGGCAGCTAGCACTCCCTCGATTGCGTCGGCTGAGATAGGGGTATCGGCTTCACCGTCCGTTTCAGCTTCCAAGTCTTCTGTCGTCACATAAGAGGCTGAACCGTTTGGATAGGCTTCAAACGTTGCGTCCGTCTCCTCTGCGGGGGTATACGCGAAAACGGGTTCATCGCTGGCCACAGGTGCATAGGTTTCAGCAGAAGCTTCAGCCATCTCTGGAGCATAAGCTGGGATCGGCGTTTGATAGTTCGGATCCATCCGCGCAATCAAGTTTGGGTCGCGTGAAACAGTCCGAGCATTTTCTAAGAAACTTTCGATCTCCTGTTCTTGCTTGGCCTGTTGTTTCATCAACTCTGAGATGTAGTTCTGCACATCTTGTTTGATGATGCTTTCAACCGCTCCTGCAAAAAGTGGGAAATTCTCTTCGTGGCTTCTCAAATTGCTGTACCCACCACTCGATTGCAAGTAGTTCCAGCCTTCAGCTTTGAGGTCTTCCGACATGCGGCGGTAGTCACGCCAGCGATCGCCAAATCGACAAAATTCTTCAATCGCCGCACTAATCGCGATCACTTGGCTGAGGGCAAAGGCGACGTGGGGCAGCCATTTCGCGACTTCGTTGTTGCGCCCCAATTGCACGCTGATCCCGACTAGCGCTGGTAGAATCACCCCCCCAATAATCGTTGTGAGGCGCAGTCGGTAATGCCAACGGCGACTTTGATCGGCTTTTTTGTCAGCCCAAATCACTTGATCTAGCCAGCGTTCTTTTAAGGATTCTCGATACAGGTCAGGTAGTTCTATATCATCGATCAACTCGCCCAGCTTCTGGCGCAAATACTCGTGGTAGGTCTTCTTTTTAGCCATTATTGATTTACCCAAGCGTAAGGAATAGATGCAGATTTGGTTTCGCTAACATCTGAAAATAGTCGTTATCGTAAGAGGCGGTAGATTGTACTCGCACCACCGTAGTAGCCATCAAAGTCAGTGTTTGACTCCCATCGAAACTCCGCTCTTGAAGAAGAATTGGAGAGAACTCGGTTGCACCCGTCGTCTAGACCAATGCCAATGTGGCGATCGCCACTGGCAATTACCAGATCACCTGCCTTTGCTTCTTCTCTAGAAACCAGTTGACCCCTACCGTTTTTAAGGGCATCGACGAGAGATTCCACCAGGTTTTGGTTTTCACCCAGCGGGCTGATGCCTGCTTTTTCTAGCACTCGATTCACTGTCCAGGCGCAGGCGTTGCGTCCCCCATCAGGCCCCGCAGCCGTAGAGAAACCCCTGAGGCTAAGGGCTGCCGCCACAATTTCAGCATTGAGATTGACTCTAGTGGGCGTTGGGTCAGGTGCGCCAACCTCTAACTCTGAAGATGGGGTGGCTGACTCAGGCACGGGTTCCACAGTTGGGACTGACCCATTGTTAGAATCGGGGACTGCCAGAGTTGTAGGAAAAGTTTCTGATGGGTCGGTTGAGTCTAAGTTTGTCGCAGGTTCGACCCTGGCCTCATCAGCTGCGATGCCTAAAGCTTCAGCCGCCTCAGAGATAACGACTGAGGTAGTGACGGTTGAATCGATATCAGGCTGCTCTTCCGATCTAGCTGGGTAGCGTAACTCAACCGGATAGTCGGGTGGATAGTCTGACTCAACGACGGTGTCTGTCTCAGGGAGGTAAGGATCCTCCATGGCTTCGGCGTAGCGAGACGCAACGGGATAGTCGGACTCAAGTGAGTCATCTAGCTCAGTGGAATAGTCGGCATCTCTGATGTAGCCGGAATCCTCATCTGTGTAATCGTAGCGGTTTGAATAATCTAAATCGATTGACTCACCAGTGGAGTAACTCGACGCAGAGTAACTAGGGGCATAGCCGGAAGCGGAAAGGTATTCCCCATCCGAGGAGTAAGTGTTGCTGCCAGACAAACGGGTCAAACTGCTGGGGTATTGGTCAGTCGTGACTGCTTTCGCCTCTTGCAAAAACTTTTCAATTTCCTGGTCTTGCTTGGCTTGTTGTTTCATTAAGTCAGAGATGTAGTTTTGCACATCTTGTTTGATGATGCTTTCGACACGCCCTGCAAATAAACTGTAGCGATCGCCATGAGTTGCCCGTTTCTTGGGTGCAGCAGGCTCCACCTCGACAGGAATTTCTTCAACCACGACCCGATACTTTTTCTTGAGATCGGTGATTGAGTTGCTAGTGTATTGATAGGGGCCGCTGAGTTGAAGATATTGCCAGCCTTCGGCTTTAAGGTCTTCTGACATGCGGCGGTAGTCACGCCAGCGCTCGCCAAACCGACAAAACTCTTCGACAGCCGCACTAATTGCAATCACTTGGCTGAGGGCAAAAGCAAAGTAAGGCAGCCACGTGGTCAACCAGGGATTGGCATCGACGAGTTGCACACTGATCCCTACCAGGGCTGGCAGTGTCACCCCACCAAGGATAGTTGTGAGCCGGAGACGGTAATGCCACCGCCGACACTGATCGGCTTTTTTATCGGCCCAAATCATCTGGTCGAGCCACCGTTCTTTCAGCGATCGCTTGTGAAACTCATTCAGCTCTAACCCGTTGATCAGGTCCTCCATCTTTTTCCGCAGATAAGTGCGATAGTCTTTTTTGTTAGCCATTTTGTCTACTCGCAGCACAAGGATAAAGATTAAGTTGAGTCTTAAAACACGTTGGTGGAAAGGCAGATCCACCTCTCCTGGCGGGAAAGGTCGTTCAGTCGCGTTGATGGTGGGTCGCTTTGGCTTTCGCGATCGCGCATCAAAACTTCAAGTAAATCGAGGCGTGAAGCATCTCTTGGGCGATCGTGATGCTCAGTATTATTCGTCAGTGTGCTGCGCGCGCGCAATTTGACCCAGTCAAATAGAAACTTTGGGAGGCTGTTTCGGTGCCCTGTAGCTCGAATTCGGTTACAGAACGCTGAGACGTGCAAGTCTTGTTTTTGGAGTGCCAGTTGAGCTTCTAGCCTACTGCTGGGCGAGTCAGCTAATTGAGACGTAATAATAAAGCGGCAGGGTAGGGCAAAGGCATCATCGTCTTGCTGTTGGTCATCAACTCTAAGAGCGCAGTTATCAAAGCCAGGTAAGGCTTCAACTCGTTGAGTGATTAACAACTCGGCTGATTTGTTAGCAGACAATCTGCCATCGACTCTCTGCAAAGAGCCGAAAGCATTCTGGAAAGGTTTCATAGCGGTAGATGCTAGGAATAGGTGACGATTCAAACTGCTTCCTGAGAGAAGCACAGAAACCCAGAGCTACTTCCGCTCCTTTAGCTGAAAGTCTCCTATCAATCAATAGGTAACTCGTTATTCAGGCAAAGGAAGTAGCTTTTGTCATTAAAGTCCACTCATTTGGTGGATGTAATGATCATGATCATATTCTTCCGTGATCGAACGGAATACTCATTAAGCAAATATAAAATTTTTATCTAAGCGATTGGTTTTTCCTTAATACTTTCGATCCTGAGTCAGTTGGTGCATTCAATTCAGCTCGATTTTTGGAAGCTTAAGCGCAGCCAAACCCAGGCGAGAAGAGGGTTGAGCGTTGGGCGAGGTCAAAATATGCCGTTAGCTCTAAGATGCCTCTCGATGTATATGGATTTGGATTTTACTGTCGATGAGAGTAAAATCTCCTTGGAGCTTTTGCGTGACACGCCCCATCCTGAAGATTAGAGGAGCCTTGAAGAGGGTAAAACCCCAACCAACTCAATACCCCAATTAGTCATCGATTTTCAACAGCACAAACCGTAACTGTTACAGATCCGAGACATCCTCTGTGTGGACGTACCCTACCTTTAGTTGGTATCACGA
>DVDV01000046.1 GCA_015296075.1 Leptolyngbyaceae cyanobacterium M33_DOE_097
AGAATGATTCTCATAAAAACGTCCGGTTTTAACGTTTATGAATGGCTGAAACCCGCATTCTGCCGTTTATAACATTGAGTGCACAAGTCTTTAGACACTCTGGCTACAGTACAAATGTTTCAAAATGAGAATTGCTGAGGTTAGGCTGAGTTCCTTTAGAAGAACGAGCACTGATGCTATTATTAGAGACTGTGACTTTTAGAGAATCTGTTTTGAGAGGGCCGTATGACTCAACGTACGTTAGGCGGAACAAATCGTAAGCGCCGCCGGACTTCAGGATTTCGCGCTCGGATGCGGAGCCATACGGGTCGCCGAGTGATTAAGGCGCGTCGCAGCAAGGGCAGGCATCGGCTTGCTGTTGCGTAGTGAGTAGAGGCGGTACAATGTGGCGCTGTCGAAAAGTCATCGTTTACGTAGTAGAAGTGACTTTAGCCTTGTTTACCAGAAAGGCGATCGCCACAAGTCAGCGCATCTAACACTGCGTGTGCTTAAACGTTCGTCTATTCAAAGCATCAAAGACTTGTGTGAGGGGGCAAAACCTCTGTGCCCAAGTCGATTTGGTATTGCAATTGGTCTTAAAGTTAGCAAGAAAGCGACCACTCGGAATCGCATTAAGCGGCAAATTCGGGCGATTTTACGCCAGTTTCTGCCAAGGCTGGCTCCCGGTTGGGATGTTGTGGTGGTTGTCCACCCCCAAGCGGTTCGGTGCGATTATGAGCAATTTCTGAGAGAATTAGAGCAGTTGTTGACGAAGGCAGAGGTGATCAATGGGCGTTCGTGAAGACGTTTACTATGAGGGTGGTCCCCACATTGGTGATTTAATCCTCAACGTGCTATTGGGCTTTACAGTCGTATGTCTACCCCTGACAATAGGTGCCGTTGTGCGGGCGTTGTGGTTACGCTATCGCATCACCAGTCGGCGGATCTCCGTGACGGGTGGCTGGCGTGGGCGCGATCGCTCTGACATTATCTACAGCGAAATTGCAAAAGTGGTCACGATTCCACGCGGCTTGGGGCTTTGGGGTGATATGGTCGTCACGCTTAAAGATGGCAGCCGTTTAGAGCTGCGCTCTGTGCCGAAGTTTCGTGAGACATTTAACTATATTAATGAGCGGCTCTCAGCTCAGGCGAAAGCCGCTAGCGGTGGAATTGGTAAGTAGAACACGCAATTGTTCAAATAAACCGCTAGACTGAGCATGGTGTATTTGCGGCTCTAACTTCGGCAGACTTAGTTTTTTTTCTAAGACTGTTAACGTGCTTGTGAGAAGAGCAATACACCTGTGCATTTTTTGTGATTTGACTATTTTTGAGGCACGTTTGGCGCATGGACTTTGGTGTTGGCTTCCTTTCTACAAATGTGATGCTGCCAATCCTGGATTTTTTTTACGGGGTTGTGCCTAGCTACGGCTTGGCAATTGTGGCTCTCACACTCGTCATTCGGTTCGCACTGTATCCGCTGAGTGCTGGCTCGATTCGCAACATGCGCCGAATGAAAGTTGTTCAGCCAATGATGCAAAAGCGTCAGCAAGAGATTCGCGATCGCTACAAAAACGATCCGACCAAGCAGCAGGAAGAAATGGCAAAGCTGATGCAGGAGTTTGGCAATCCGCTGGCTGGATGTTTGCCACTCCTGTTGCAGATGCCAATTCTATTTGCGCTGTTTGCTACCCTGCGGGGGTCGCCATTCTCAGACGTGCCTTACAGTATTAATTTTCAGGTTCTTCCCAAAGAGCAGGTTGAGCAGATTCAGCCTCAAGCGTTCTCTACCAAGCCCAGTAATGTTTATGTGGCGGATGGTGTCCACTCGGTGATTACTGCGGTTGCCCCTGCGGGTACGAAGCTTGCAGTGGGTGAGAAGACGAAGCTTGAGTTTCAGACTCAGACAGGTACGCCTTTTGAAAGTCTGGTTGCGCAGTATCCCGACTCGGATTTGACTCCTCGGTACGAGGTGACTAATGGTGCTGATCGCGTCAGAATTAGTGAAGATGGCACGATCGAAGCGCTTCAGCCTGGGGATGTGACGGTTAAAGCGTTGATCCCTGGTCTTGCTGCCAATAAAGGATTTCTCTTCATCGATAAGTTAGGTCGGGTTGGGGCGATCGATTCTGATGGTTCAATCCATTGGGATATTATCGGTATGATTCTTTTCTTTGGGGTCAGCATCTACATTAACCAGATGCTCTCCGGTCAAGGTGCTAGTTCTAGCAATCCCAGTCAAGACACGGTCAATAAGCTCACACCGATTCTGTTTTCTGGCATGTTTCTCTTCTTCCCACTGCCAGCCGGTGTTTTGATGTACATGGTGATTGCTAACATCTTCCAGACTTTGCAGACCTTTATTCTGTCGCGTGAGCCTCTGCCTGAAGAGATTCAGAAGATTGTGGAAGCCGAGACAAAAGCTGCTGAAGCGAAGCTTGACAAGGATGATTCACTACCGTTTGAGCCAAAACGTTCTAAGAAGAAAGCGCAGGGCCAACAATGAATGAAACGCATGCAGAGCGAGGGCAACAGTGGTTAACCGAGCTGCTTCATTTAGCTGGGTTTCAGTCTAGCGTTTCAGTCAATCCTGATCCCTCGTTTGCAGAAGATAGTGACTGGTTGACGATCGCGGATTCTGATTTATCGAGTGAACAGATCCAAATCTTGCTGGGTGATCGTGGTGAGGTATTAGACTCTATTCAGTATTTAGCGAACACGACCCTCAATATTGGCTTAGAAGCTGATCATCAAGGTGCTTATACCGTTGATTTGGCTGGCTATCGAGCTGAGCGCTACGAAGAGTTGAAGCAAATTGCTGAAAAAGCAGTTGAGCGCGTCCGAGCTAGTGGTGAAGAGGTTGAGCTAGAATCGCTTTCTTCAGCAGAACGCCGACAAGTTCATACCTTGTTGAAAGAATATTCTGATCTGGAAACAACGAGTCGAGGACAAGAGCCAAATCGTCGTTTAGTCGTGCGTCCTTTGGTTGACTCTGAGTGAGTATGAGACATGGAAGCAATTTATATCCCTCAGTTAACTAGGGCACCTCAACGCACCGAAGTTGTTGAGTTTGAGGAGGCGATTCCTGATTTGCAGACCTTGACGCCGGTTCGAGGTCAGGTTCAGGTGAAGCACTGCAACACCTATTTGGAGGTTGAGGCGACAGCCGATACAATCGTGACGCTGACCTGTCATCGGTGCTTGCAGCAATACAACTATCGCTTATCAATTCATCCGACCGAGCTGATCTGGCTAGAAGATAAGGACGACATCGATCCGCTGATGCTTGATCAAGAAATTTCGAGTGTGGATGAGCTAGTCGAGACTTTGCCCCCCAATGGCTATTTTGATGTAACCACCTGGATCTATGAGCAGTTATGTCTGGAGTTGCCTCAGCAACAGTTGTGCGATCGCAACTGTCAGGGCATTCAACTAACTGACACCTTAACCCAACCTGCGATCGACAAGCGTTGGGCTTCTCTAGAGGCGTTGCGAAACCAGTTTCCAGAGCGGCATTAAGTGATAACTTCAGCAGTCAATCAGGTAGCGTCTGCGTGATGCAAAGTGCTACCTTCTGAGGGCTTGAGGCCGAATATGTAGACGATTTAGCCGTTGTTTCGCTTAAAAAGCCTTTAATAGATTAGTCTGGAGTTAGTTTTCCTAGGATTATGAATCGCGGGGAAACCGTGGGGAGCAGATGACAACAGCAACCGCCATTCTAGTGTTGGCAATTTTGCTGCTAGGGGGGGTGATTGCGACAATTGGCGATCGCCTTGGTACCAAAATTGGCAAGGCTCGTATGAGTCTTTTCAATTTACGCCCCCGCAAAACAGCAACACTTGTCACGATTCTGACCGGCACTATTATTTCAGCTGTTACCTTCGGTTTGTTGTTCTCTTTAAGCGAAGAACTCCGCCGAGGGGTTTTTGAATATGAGAAAACGCAAAAGCGGTTTCGGCAGGCTCGGCGTGAGTTAGAAGAAACAAGCCTGCAACTGCAAAATGCTCAGCGCCAGAAAACTCAAATTGAAACAGAACTGGCTAAAACCCGTCAGGATGGTGCGCTGGCTAAAAAGCAACTGACTCAAACCACCAGTAACTTGAAAAAAACGCAAGCCCAGCTCTCAGAGAATGAGAAACAACTTGCAGAAAAAGAAAATCGTTTGTTGGCGAGCGATCGCTCCCTCCGTCAATCCTTAGCCGAACAAGCACGAGCCAGGGCAGCTGCCAACCGAGTCGTGAGTGAACTAAACCAAACTCGGAGTCAGCTGGCTAATGTTTCTAAGCAAGCAACCTCTTTACGAACAGAGATCAACACATTAGAGCAAGAAAAAGAGCAATTAATTGCCCAGAAGCAAGACGAAATCAATAATCGCGAAATTGCAATTCAAGAGCGGGAAGCACGCTTGAAGGAGTTGCAAGCTCGTCTGGGTGGGCTAGAAGAAGAACAAAGCAAGTTAGAGAATCTCGTACAAGCGCTGCAAAAAGATGCTGAATCCTTAGCGCAGAAGAATATTGATCTGCGGAGTAAGAGTTTTGCAATTCAGCGGGGACAGGTTTTGGGTTCGGCGGTTGTCAGAGTTTTACAACCATCGGCAGCTAAGCAAGCCATTGATCGTCTCTTACAGGAAGCTAATCAGCAAGCCTCGCGCTTACTACGCTTGAGTAATGACACCAAAATTGATCAAACGCAGCGCATCTTGCCGACGCGCAGTGAGGTGAATCAACTTATTCAACAAATTGGTGATGGGCGAGAGTATGTCTTGCGGGTCACCTCGATCGCCAATTATTTAGAAGGTGAGACTGTTCCCGTAATTGTGCGAATTGAAGCCGTACAAAATCGGCAAGTCTTTAAAGCAGGGGACGTACTCGCTTCGATCACGGTTGATCCCAAATCTCAAACGATGGATAGCATTCGCCAACGCTTTGATCAACTTTTGCTAGCGGCGGGATTTCGGGCGCAACTGCTTGGCGTGCTGAATGAATCAGTGGATATTGGCTCAATTCAAAATTTGAGTCGCTTCCTAGAGCAACTGCAACAAACCGATGAGCCGCTACAAATTCGTGCGATCGCGGCTGCACCGATCTATGCGGCTGGCCCCCTAAAGATCGAGTTTGTTGCCGAACGCAATGGGGAAGTATTGTTCCGTAGCAACTAGGGCAAGACATGCCTAGTCTAGGAGGGGTTTACCAGACAGGATCAGTCGCTAGCATTCCCTCAATGACATCAACTGACATCGGTTTTGAGAAAAAGTAGCCCTGCCCATACTCACAACCGAGAATCCGTAGGCGTTCTAATTGTTCTTGTGTTTCAACCCCTTCGGCCACAATATCCATACCCAGATTGTGCCCCAGCATAATGATAGTCTGCACAATGTGGGCATCTTCGCTTTCATAGCCCATCCGGCTCACAAAAGAGCGATCAACTTTAATCGTATTGGTTGGAAATCGGTGTAAATAACTGAGCGATGAATACCCCGTCCCAAAGTCATCAATACTCAGTTTCAGATCGAGCGCTTTGAGCCTTTGCAAGAGTGCGATTGTTGCCTCAACATCAGTCATCGCAATGCTTTCAGTGATTTCTAACTTAAGACTGCGCCCATCTAACCCACTTTCACTCAAGTAGGCTTCGATCTGCTCAACGAGATCGGGCTGGGCAAACTGTCGGCCTGATAAGTTTACGCTAATCATCAAAGGAGGATCTTTGGGAAACTTATCTTGCCATACCCGCAGTTGGCGACAGGCTTCACCAATAATCCACTGACCGAGAGGAATGATCAAGTTTGTCTCTTCCGCGATCGGAATAAACTCAATTGGTGGAACAAATCCGCGATCGGGGTGTTGCCAGCGAATCAGAGCTTCAAACCCAGCAATCTTACCAGTTTGCAGCGCAATGATGGGTTGGTAATACAAGCAAAATTGCTGATCTGCAACGGCTCGCCGCAAGTCAGTTTCGAGTTGCATACGGCTCATGACTTGTAACCGCATACCAGTGACGAACACTTCATGACGGGCTTTACCCGAAGCTTTAGCCCGATTCATTGCCGTATGGGCATCGCGCAAAATTTCTTCGGGAACGCAACCAGAGTCTGGTCGGTCTAGCACAATACCAACACTTGCTGTGGTAAAGACCTCTTGGCTAACCAACTTAAAGGGCAGGCTCATCTGCTGTTGCAATCGATCAGCCAGATGCGTCACTTCGTCAGGGTCAATTACCCGTTGCCGCAAAATTGCAAATTCATCGCCTCCTACTCTGGCGAGTTGGTCTTTGGGGTGCAGACAAGATTTTAACCGTTTGGTTGTGGAGACCAGAAGTTGATCTCCCAGACGATGACCAAAACTATCATTAATGGTTTTAAAGTTGTCTAAGCCCAGGAACAAAACAGCGATGGAATGCGCCTCTGATAGGTCTTCTTGATTGGGAAAAATCCGGTTGCGTTGAGCGATCGCCTGCTGGAGTTGGCGTGTAAACAGGATCCGATTGGGTAAGTCGGTCAAAGCATCGTGAAACGTGTCGTGCAACTGTCGATGCAAAATTACGCCGACAGCCGACCCAATTAAGGTCATCGCAGCTGGAATGAGTGGAACCCAGCCAGATTGTAAAAACAACCCATAACTGACCCCAGCCACCACCGCGATCGCCACCAGCATTCCGCTTGCCAACAGCAAGGGTTGTCGCAAACGCCAAGCAATCAACCCGCCTGTAACAGCCCAACCTGCAACCCAAAGAGACTCAAGCCAGTCAGACCAATACCAAATGGGCGATCGGCCATCCAATACAGTACTCAAGATTTGGCTAGCCATGTGCGCATGCACCACAACCCCCGGAGTTGTAGGGCTGCTTTTAGAAGACATGTTGTAAGGAGTCTGAAAGAGGTCTTTTGCACTGGGAGCCGTTGTGCCAATGATGACCATCTTGTCATTAAACATTTCAGGTGGAAGTTGGCCGCTCATTACCTGAGTTAAAGTTACCGTCTGAGCCGGAGGCTTCGCAGAACGGTAGTTTAAAAAGACCTGGTAGCCTAAATCATCAACCCCGACATAGCCACCGGAACTACTTGTGATCGAAGGCAAGAAAGCACCCCCGATCAACAACCCCCGATCTTTTACTTGAAATTCTGGGTGGGTCTTTTCTAAGTACTTGAGACTAAGCTGTAAGCTAAATGAGTAGTAACGCGTATCACCGGCATAAGCGTATAAGAAATTACGCCGAGCAACCGAGTCCGCATCAATCACAACATCACTGAACCCGACCCTTGATTCTGGCATGCCGGGGGGGGCTGGGATGCCAGAGTCACTACCTTCGCCTAATAAGCGCATAACAGCAACAACGTTGTTTGCCTGCAACTGTTTTAATAACGCTTGCTGGCCTTTCCCAACGGGAATATCGCGAAACAAATCTAGCCCAATTACACGGGGTTGATAGCGCTGAAGTTGACCGAGTAACCGAGCGAGCACTGCATCTGAAATCGGCCACTGTTTTTGCGCCCGGATGTCAGCTTCTGTAATCTCAACAATTAACACCCGTGGGTCGTTGGGTTCATCAGGGCGTAGACGCAGCATTTGATCATAGGTTGAAAGCTCCAGCGATTGCCAGCCACCCATCTGCCTTATACCCAAAACCAAACTGGCAGCCACTAAGCTTGATATGAATACCGGGTGCTTGATCACTTGCATTGCAAAGCGACAACCCTTACGAGTTGATTTTTCAAAAGCGGTAGGTAAAACAAAAATCATGCAACCAAAATACTGAAGCCAAAGTTAGAGCAAATCGAGAGGTAGAGCACCATTTCATTAAAAGAGGAGACTAGTTTAAAGTTCCTCAACGATTTGTCTATCAGCCGGATCATTCACAAACGTTACTAAAATTTAGATCCACCTGTTTGATATAGATTAAAAATCTACCGCGTATTCCTTCTGCCTCAATGGTATTTTTCAGCTAATTTAATGACAAATCAAGCAGCAAGCACATTCTTAAAGAACAGTGCCTGCGCTAAGTTTCAAGCTTAAAATGCTCAGGAACAACGTGATAAACACAGTGACTTACTCGACAAAGAGTATCATTAAGGGCTTATGAGAAATTAGCTAACCTGACTCGTAAAGCTTTTGGAATGAAATTTCCAGATACTCAAGGTAGTCGAACCGACAATTTATCAACAGGGACACAAAGGAACGATCGCCTAGAACAGGTATTTGTGTACCGGACTCTTGACGATACTCTAACCCAATTTTGCCAGAAACTTCTCGCCTCTGCAGGTGGCTTAACTATAGACTTGTAAACCGTGCTGCAGTCTAAACTTCTGAGTCCTTGCTTCAGAAAACAAATCCTGGTGCAGATACCGTGCAGCTATTTCAATTAATCCATGATCCTTCGCTCAAATACCTGATGCTCAGGCTTTAAGTTGAATTGCGCGATCGCACCGGAGCCAGCAAAAAGGTCAGCAAACCTTTCAATCGATCGACCCCAACCCCTTAAATACAGGGCTACAATGCGAACATAAACCTGTTTCCTTTCTTGTTGTGACTCTCCCTCACCCTCCTCGCTACCGGTCGGCAAAGCGGCGTTCTTCTCAGCTAGCAGCTGTTGTTTTACCTGACGAGTCTACAGCCTTTCAACTTTACCGCCTGCTGCAGCAGCATGGTATCTCGCCCGAAAACTTAGCGATCGTTGGCAAAGGTTATAACAGTGCTGAGCAAGTCGGCTTACTCCGTCCGGCTGAGCTAATTCGGCGGCGGGCAGTAAGTTTAGGGCTTCACTCTCTCATCATTGGCGCTATTCTTTCAGGTGGTGCGTTGCTGATTTGGGATTTAGCAATTAATCCGTATCTGTTGGTTGGCTTGACTGGTTTCTTTTGTAGTTTAGTCGGTGTTTTAACGGGTATTGTGTTGGGAGCCTGGGGAGAAGGCGGAATTGCCAGTCTTTATCACTATCACTTGTCTAAGGGGCGCTACTTATTACTCATCGAGGGACCTGCGACAATTGTGAGTTGGGGCCGCGAAGTGCTAAGGCAGTACACTACCCCTAGCTTGCGTCGTTGACGCTCTTCCAGCAACCCTGACGGATATACAGTGAGATTCTTGACTCATCGACTCTTAACTAGATTGGGTTGCCCCAACCCCCGCCAGACCGTCTCTGCAAGCATTTTAATTGAACGTTCACGATGCGCCCCACCGCAGACGATGAACATGTACAACACATTCTGTATGTTCAACCTATTTCGCACAAAGTGTTACCCAGGCTGCGATTTAAGCCTGGGTAACACTTTGTTTTCAAGGTTCAAAAAAGGGGGTACTACGTCCCTATTTGCCACGTTTCTGCTCTCGGAGTCCGGTCAAGGATATCCTGCAAGGGTCGTCACCGAGTACAAACCAACTGGACTAGATTTGCTCCCTAACGGTCGCGCTCCGCTTCACCCCAACCAAGCTTTCAGCTATGGTTGGAGTACTGCGAAGAATCTTGATAGATCTTCAAATTCTTCTTGCTTCAATGGGTAGTCTATTGCTGGTTTGGCCAGATTAGCTGGCTTGCGGAATAAGTAGGACATCCGTTTATCGCTCTGACAAATCAGCTGACGATCGCTTCAGCAAAACAGTTGATTACTACAAACGGCGCAATGACTTATCTAAAAAATCGAGCATCAGAGTGGTTCGGTCAGAGCGTCCGATCGCGCAAATGTTGCTAGTGCGAGATGTTTTGCAGCGCCTAAAGCTCAAGCTTGGTCAGTACAGTTTTTTTTGCGATCGCCTAGCAGATACCAAATTCAAGTCAGCAAGATAAAGGCATTGAATCTGCTTTTCCCAGGTCAAGGTAACAGGATACTGACTGTTTTGGGAATGGAGTATTTATTTTTGTTACAAGCATTGCGCTTTGACCAAGGTAACGCTATCTATAGTATGTGAGTTACAGGCGAAGCGCTAGATGTAGTGTTTAACAGGTGTCAATCCCTACAGTTGAACCTTTAGCTGCCCTATCCCTTCGTTGCCCGATCAACCATTAGCCACTACTAAAATCTATGAATTACCAGAATCAGTTGACGCCTTGGGTCATTCACAAACTGCTGCCGAACTTGAATCAAATGAGTGTTTCGCGTTTTCGCAAACGGACAGAAGCCGAAGCCTATTTGCGGGTTTTACAACAGACTCAACCGAATGCAAAATTTGAGATTATCTTTGACATCGGTCGAGAGCTTCAACGAGCAGAATCATAGGTCTACCGACCTGATACAACTCAGCACCTTCTTAGGCAAAAGGTTGAAGCGCTCGAGTATTGTAGACAACAGACAGGAACCTGTCACATAAATTTTAGATTTGCCTAATAATTAAAGCCGCTTGTTTGGGTGTGAGGCAGTATTGCTGTCAAGAAGTGTGGATAGTACCCTGGTTCTTTGGCAAAGCAAAACGGTAACGGTGGCATGGCGGCTTCTGTAAACGAGACAAACGCAGGAGAAAGGCGAGACCTCGCTTTTCTAATTGAGCAACAAATTGTGAATCATCCCCAGCAGCGGATTACCTTTGCAGACTTCATGGAAGTTGCACTGTACCATCCAAAGCTGGGGTATTACTTTACAAAGGCAAAAACAATTGGGCGTGCAGGTGATTTTTTGACCGCGCCCCACCTGGCAGCCGACTTTGGCGAAATGATTGCGACCCAGTTTGCGCAGATGTGGGAGATTTTGGGTCAACCTAAACCATTCACGATCATTGAAATGGGCGCAGGGCAAGGTCTACTCGCGAGTCAAATTCTCAATTTTTTGCATACACACCATACAGACTTGTGGGACTGTTTGGAATACAAGATTGTCGAACGGAGCGAAACCTTAATTGCCGTTCAACAAGAAACCTTGCAACCCTTGATTGAGAGAGGCGGCTCGATCCAGTGGTGTGATGTGCGATCGCTCGCGCCTGACTCGATCACCGGATGTTTTTTTTCAAACGAGTTGGTGGATGCCTTCTCAGTCCACCGCGTGCGAGTCACCAACCAAGAGTTGCAAGAAGTGTACGTCACAGCTGCGCCCCCTAACGGTGAGCCTGTCTCTTTTGAGGAGTTGGTAGACGAGCTTTCAACTCCAGCATTGAAGGATTACTTTTCTCTCATTGGGCTTGACCTTTGCTCTAGTGCTTACCCAGAGGGATATACCACCGAAGTCAATTTAGCGGCGCTTGACTGGATGCAGCAGGTCGCCCGATGTCTGCATCAAGGATTTGTGTTGACGATTGATTACGGTTACCCAGCCGATCGCTACTACATCCCCAGTCGCACCGAGGGCACTCTACAGTGTTACTACCAGCATCAGTTTCACTCTAACCCCTACATCTACATCGGAGAACAAGACATTACGGCCCATGTCGATTTCACCGCACTTCAAACGCAGGGTGAACAGTATGGGTTACAAGTGCTGGGCTTAGTTCCTCAAGCTCTATTCCTGATGTCGCTGGGTTTGGGCGATCGCATCACGGCTCTGGGCCAATCAGAAAGTCGCGATCGGCAAGAAATTCAATCCCTTTTGCGGCGGCGTGAAGCACTCCACAGCTTGGTCAACCCGATGGGCATGGGTAATTTTTTAGTGCTGCTTCAAGGTAAAAACTTACCAGGTGACATGCCCACACTTCAGGGCTTAAATCAACCGCCCCTATTTTGAGTGTGGCTACTCCTCTTGTAAGGCTGAGTTACTTAAGGTCTGGAGTTTGGATTAATTCAAAACATACACCCTATTTAGGAAGGGCGCTAGCGCAGCCCTAGCGAAGCCATCCCAAAGGCTATTGCCGCAAGGCTATACGGCTGTTCGCCCTTACATATAGTGGAAAATCGTGTTTAGTCTAAAGTCCAATTAAGATCTGGAAGCTAAAAAAATCTCTCCCTTCTAGAAAGGAGAGAGGTTGCAAATGCAAAGTTGATTGGTTTTCCCAGAATCCTTAAATCGCGTCGTGCTAGACACTGCAACTTCACAATTTAAGAAGTGGAAAGGTCGGGCTGGCGCAAATTTAGAAGTTGGATCCAGAAGGGGCTATCTTCGTCCAGAGATTTGACTACTGGATCCAGTTCTAAAGTCTTAAAGCCACTTGTGAAGACCCAGATTAGCGACCTAAAACATCGACGCGAACCCGCGCAACACCACTGCTTGTCAGACCCAGAACCCGAGCTGCACCCATCGAAAGGTCAATAATGCGACCACCATGATAAGGGCCGCGATCGTTGATCCGAACAATGACTGAGGAGCCATTGTTGAGGTTGGTTACTCGTACACGCGTACCAAACGGCAGACTAGGATGTGCTGCTGTCATGGCATGTTGGTTAAAGACCTCGCCACTAGCACTCCGGTTTCCGTGAAAACCAGGGCCATACCAAGATGCCCAACCACTAATCTGATACATCACAGAGGGCAACACCCGGGCAATTTTGGGTGCTGCAGGCTTGGGTTTACCAGCGACTTCAGATAGAGGCTCCGCATCACCTAACAGGCGACGAAGGCGGTTGGTTGCAGTCAGCGCACCTGCTTCAGAGTTTGATTTTGCGTCAGCAGATAATATTTTGCCATCGAGAACTGCCAGGGTCGAATCCCCTAGCTTGATGACGTATTGGGGAGATTTCTTACCTTTGGCTGGTGGTTTCCAGCGCACGGTGATTTGGCTAGCATCAACGCCTTCGCGATTTAGTTGATTCAACTTGGCAGCTAAAAGAGCCGCTTTCCAGGCAGGGTCACTTTTAACCGTTTCAGAAGTAAGTTGATTTAAACCTTGAGAGACATCTAGCAACGTATCAACAGCCGGTTGCATTGAATCGTGTTCAAGCTCCTTTTCTGCCGAAACAGGAGCATCTGACGCTTGGGAACCGAGTTTTACCTCCTGATTTGTAGATGTAGGTTCACCAAGGAACGTCAAGACGGGAATGTCACGCACATAGAGAGTTGCTGCCTGCCGCCCTTTAACGGCGTGAGAATGGATTTTCGTAACGCTTTGATCAGACTCTCTATCGCTGTTTTGCGCAACTTGGGAAGCTTGGCTTCCAACTTTTACTGGCTCTGCCGTAACTGTCGGCTGTTTTTGTTCAAACGAGATTTTAGAAGGTTCTTGCCTTTCAGGTGAGACGTGTGACGGTATGGAATCTGATACAAACGGTTTTGTTGAAACAGGATCTTTATCAGACGATGTGGAGGAACTGGTTTTGGTGGCCTCACCAGTCACAGAAGCTGGCTCTACTGGAGTAGTGGAATCAACTTGCTGAGCTTCACCAGAGGGAATCGATAGCAAAGTCGAAGCCAACAGGGTGATAGTGAAACTACCTAAGGTTTTATGACTCATATTTCTCATTGAAATCAACAGAGATAGGCGCAAACCTTGCAAGACAGTGCCTGGTTCAAATCAACCTACCCACCAAGTCGAACTCGTTACGCGTTTACTCCCGGGACGAAGAACTGCAACAGATTATCACGAAGTTTTCCTTCTGGGGATCAGGGATCGATACGATGCCCTGAAAACTTTATCTTTCCTTAGCAAAAGATCTTTAACTCAAAGCCTTATGTGGCGGGAATTTTTCTGCTTTTGTATCCGTTGACACTTCATCAAAAATTTATAACTTTTTTACATTTTCTCCCCTCAGTGCTTTACGTTGCAGAGGGTTGGTGAACATTCGCTACAATGGAAAGCTGCGTTTATCGTAAGTGCCAGCTCATCATGGATTATCGTCAGGCCGGGGTTGATGTCGAAGCAGGTCGCGCGTTTGTTAGTCGGATCCGCTCGATGGTTGACAGCACAACTCGCCCAGAAGTGTTGGGTGGGGTCGGTGGTTTTAGTGGCTTTTTTCAACTCCCAGAAGGGTTGCAGTCGCCTGTGTTGGTGTCCGGCACGGATGGAGTAGGGACAAAGCTGAAATTGGCACAGGTTCTTAATCGGCATAACAGCGTGGGGATTGACCTGGTTGCTATGTGTGTCAACGATGTGCTGACTTCAGGCGCAGAACCCCTCTTTTTTCTCGACTACCTGGCAACGGGGAGCCTGGAACCTGAGCAACTGGCTCAAGTGGTTGAGGGTGTTGTGGCTGGGTGTCAGCAGGCAGGCTGTGCGTTGTTAGGCGGAGAAACGGCTGAGATGCCCGGTTTTTATCCCCAAGGGGAATATGACCTGGCTGGCTTCTGTGTGGGGGTTGTTGAGAAAGCCCGGTTACTAAATGGCTCGCAAGTGCAAATTGGCGATGTAGCGATCGCGCTAGCCAGTGCAGGGGTGCATAGTAACGGGTTTAGCCTGGTGCGAAAAATTGTGAGCGATCGCGGTTTTGCTTGGCACGACATGCCCGACCTTCTGCAAGGTAAGACTTTAGGTGATGAATTGCTTACCCCCACGCGCATTTACGTTAAACCTGTACTAGCTGCACTCAAAGCGGGGCTAGAGATTCATGGCATGGCGCATATTACTGGCGGTGGTTTGCCCGAAAACCTGCCCCGCTGTCTGGGTAAAAACCAAGCCATTGCTGTTGAGCCAACCAGCTGGCAAATTCCCCCAGTGTTTGAGTGGCTGCAACAGGCGGGAGATGTGAAGCCCCGCGATATGTTTCATACTTTCAATATGGGTGTTGGGTTTGTGACACTTGTGCCACCTGCGCAGGCTGAGCAGACGATTCAGTGGTTTGAGCAGCAGGGAATCGTTGCCTGGGCGATCGGCAAAGTGGTGCCTGGTAACGGCGAGCTGATTGGGATTGAGGAGTAAAAAGGTGCCACACCCGCGAAAACAATTTGGGCAGCACTGGCTCAAAAGCGAAAAAGCCTTAAGCCGAATTGTTGCTGCTGCTGAGTTAAAGCAAGCTGGTTTGGCAACAGAACCGGGCGATCGCGTGCTTGAAATTGGTCCCGGCACTGGCATCTTAACCCGACAATTACTGACTGCTTCGGATGCCGTAGTTGCGGTTGAAATCGATCGCGATTTGTGTGAAAACCTGGCTAAAAAGTTTGGCAAAAATGAGCGGTTTTTGCTCTTGCAAGGTGATTTTTTGTCACTCGATTTAGCTCAACTTTTACAGCCACTTCCAGCCTTCCAAAATCCAAATAAAGTAGTAGCCAATATTCCCTACAACATCACCGGGCCGATCATTGAAAAGTTGTTAGGGTCGATCGCGAATCCAAACCCAAACCCGTTTGACTTAATTGTGTTACTGGTGCAAAAAGAAGTTGCCCTGCGCCTGTGTGCCAAGGCTGGCTCTAAGCACATGGGCGCTCTGTCAGTCAAAGTTCAGTATTTGGCAGATTGCGAATTTATTTGTGATGTCCCTGCTCAAGCCTTTCACCCACCTCCAAAAGTTGATTCGGCAGTGGTGCGATTGCGACCCCGCCCGATCGCTCAACCCGCAAAAGATCCTCGCTTTTTAGATAATTTGTTGAAGCGTGGGTTTGCCAGCAAACGCAAAATGTTGCGGAATAATTTGCAAGACCTGATTGAGCGCGATCGCTTAACAGAGATCATGCAAGAATTAGACATTCCAGATAATTTTCGAGCAGAGCAACTGAGTATTCCCCAGTGGGTTGCACTCAGCGATTTTTTAGTAGAAATAAAGTCTCCTTCGCTAACCGCAACTCCTTAAAAATCATGCGAGCTTATACACTTTTAGCCCCCGCAAAAATTAACCTCTATCTTGAAATTGTGGGCGATCGCCCCGATGGTTATCATGAATTGATCATGGTGATGCAAAGCGTTGATCTGTGCGATCGCCTAGAAGTGCGGGCAAATGGTACGAATGATATTCGCTTGTTTTGTGACCATCCCGAGGTGCCGTTAGACCAGAGTAATCTCGCTTATCGGGCCGCAACGTTGATGTGCGAGCAATTTCCTGATGCGTTTGAACGCTATGGAGGCGTCGATATTTATCTTGAAAAAAATATCCCAATTGGCGCAGGTCTGGCGGGTGGCTCCGGAAACGCCGCTGCTACATTAGTTGGGATTGACCTCCTTTGGAAACTCGGCCTGACTCAATCAGAAATTCAAGATCTAGGGGCGCAACTAGGGTCTGATGTGCCTTTTAGTGTGGCGGGTGGCACAGCATTGGCAACAGGACGTGGCGAAAATCTAGCAACCTTGAACACACTTGATCAGCTGTATGTTGTGCTAGCAAAATACCGGAGCTTGTCAGTTTCAACCCCTTGGGCGTACAAAACCTATCGGCAGCAGTTTCATGAGACTTACTTGCGGCACCCCAATGATTTAGAAGAGCGACGCAAACATATTCATTCAGGGCCGATGATGGGGGCGATCGCACACCATGATGCCCTGCAAATTGCTCAACACCTTCACAATGATTTAGAAAAAGTTGTACTACCTGCGTACCCTGCTGTAAAAGCGCTCCGTGAGGCATTCCAGCAGACAGACTGCTTGGCCGCAATGATGTCAGGATCGGGGCCAACAGTGTTTGGGTTAGCAGAAACACAGGAACAAGCAGAAGCCGCACGGCAACAGGTTCGTCAGGCGATCGCTGATCCTGATTTAGAACTTTGGGTCGCTAAATTTATCAGTAAGGGGATCCAAGTGGCAACTTAGAATGCTACACGCCCTTAGCCTTAAGGTATACAGTTAAAGGATGGTAGAGACCAACATACCGTGAGGGATTTATGGCAGACTCATCACAAACTGAAGCAACAACCCCATCAACGAGTTTAAGCACTCCAAAGTCATCATCGGTTAATCCAACTCCCATTCGGTGCTTAGGTGGGTCAGCTATCTCAGCGGGGCTTACCTTTTTAATGTATTTGCTGACAAAAGCGGTTGCTTCTACGTTTGCCGCAACCCCCATTCAAACCGACAGCTTTGTGGTTTACCGCATCTCGACAGCGGTGCGTACCCTCGTGATTGGGATGACCGCTTTAGGGGTGTGGGTCTTTGGAATTGCGACATTAGGGCTATTCGGTCTGGCAATTCAACTTATAATCCAACGACCACAAAACTCATCTACCTCTTCTGAAAACCCTCAATAGCTAGAGGATTGTTGATTTATTCGTCTCGCTAAAGGTAGATGAATTTACTGATGCCACCTGTAATTCTTGGGAATAGATATTTGTAATGTGATTCTGCCAGGACAAGTCGCCTAATCAATTGGCACTCTCTAGCAGGTCATCATGATGGATTGATGTTCTATCTTTTTCTCTGAGGTATCGAAGGTAACTTGCTAATGGCAGATGTACGCATCGTCTTAATTGAAGACCATGACCTAACGCGTGTTGGCATGCGAACTGCTCTACAGCAATATGGCGGGTTTGAGGTCGTTGGTGAGGCTGCAGAAGCGCAAAGAGGGTTAGAAGTCCTGACGACAACGAAGCCTGATGTTGCGATCGTTGATATTGGCCTCCCTAAAACCGATGGTGTAGAGCTGACTCGCCGTTTCCGACAGATACAAGCGGAAGAAAATGATCCGGCACTGGGAGCGGTTAAGGTGCTGATTCTGACGCTGCAAGATCATGAAGATGTGGTTTTGGCTGCCTTTGCGGCGGGTGCTGACTCATACTGCATGAAAGACGTGCGTTTAGAGCATCTAGCCGAGGCGCTCCGTACAACTTACGAAGGCAACGCATGGATTGACCCCGCGATCGCCCGAATTGTTTTGCAACAAGCACGCAAGTCAAGCCCAGTCGAAGAGTTAGAAAAAGTCGTTGCGATTCAGGCGACTGCGCCAGAGTATCAGCAGATGTTAGAGACTTATCCGCTGACTGAGCGCGAGTTGGAGGTGTTGCAATTGATTGTGGATGGTCACAGCAATGCTGAAATTGCCGACAAATTGTTCATCACGATCGGCACCGTCAAAACCCACGTTCGCAATATTCTCAACAAGCTCTGCGCCGATGACCGCACTCAAGCTGCGGTGCGTGCCTTACGAACAGGGTTAGTCGGCTAATTGTTGCGTAAGGCACCTGAGCATCGTTGGCCTGTTAACTTTTTCAATAATTTTCAGGGGCTAATTCCGCCACCTGTGTTAACGGAGAACTCCGACGTGTTGCCGAATCGGAATTTGAACGGTAAATTCGGCACCTTGACCGGGGGTTGCGGTGCAACTAAGTTTGCCTTGATGCTTTTCAGTAATGATTTGATGACTGATTGACATTCCCATGCCTGTACCTTTGCCAGCAGGTTTTGTGGTGAAAAAGGGGTCGAAAATCCGTTGTTGAATTTTAGGATCAATGCCTGCACCGTTGTCGGCGATCGCGATTTGTACCCACTGGTTATCAACTACCGATGTGCGAATCGTAATCTGACCAGGGTTCGCCTGATTTTCCTCAAACGGACGTTTGCTATTCACTTCGTCGATCGCGTCGATCGCATTTGCAAGCAAATTCATAAATACCTGGTTGAGCAATCCTGCACAGCATTCGACCAGGGGCAACTCACCATACTCACGAATTACCTGAATTTCTGGATGCTCCGGTTTATTCTTGAGGCGATGATGCAAAATCAGCAGAGTGCTGTCAATGCCTTCGTGAATATCGACTGCTTTACACTCAGCCTCGTCTAAGCGAGAAAAACTCCGTAGCGATCGCACAATATCGCAAATACGTTGAGTACCGATCTGCATGGATGCCAGCGTTTTCGGCAAATCATGCCGAATAAACTCAAGGTCAAACGTAACAGCGGCGGCTCGAAGTTCCGGGATCGATTTATCGCTGTGCTGTTGATAGACTTCTACAAACGACAGCAAATCCTCCGCGTAGTCTTGGACATGCGTCAGGTTGCCATGAATGAAGTTAACGGGATTGTTGATTTCATGAGCAACACCCGCTACCAGTTGACCCAAAACAGCCATTTTTTCTGATTGCACGAGTTGTAGCTGAGACCGCTGGAGCTGCTGGAGGGCCTCATTTAATTCAGCGGTGCGCTGCTCAACTTGGTACTCTAACGTCTGGTTTAAGTAATGTAGCTTTAAGTGCGTCGTTACACGGGCAAGCAATTCGGCTTCTTGAAACGGTTTGGTGATGTAATCGACAGCACCCAGGTTAAACCCTGACACCTTATCGGTGGCATCGGAAAGCGCCGTCATAAAAATCACAGGAATATTTTGGGTGACGGGTGAAGCCTTGAGCCGACGGCAAGTTTCAAAGCCATCAATTCCCGGCATCATGATGTCTAGCAGAATTAGATCAGGCTGGCAGAGCATGGCTTGCTTAAGTGCCCGCTCGCCATCAGTTGCGATCGCCACTTCAAAATTGGCATCACTTAATGCTGCCGCCACGACTTCTAAGTTTGCTAGCGTATCATCTACAACTAAGATCAACTGGGAACCTTTCATCGCTAACCTCTTCAAACACAGGTGACTTTGTCGAGCAAATTTTGAATAAAGGCTTCTAACTTCTCAACTTGAAACCCTTTACTCAGTTGCAGCACGCGTTGAACAAAGGGGGTGTAATCAGGGTTTTGTTGCTCTAGCTCAAGAACCTTCTCAGCTAGCTTTTGCAAGCGACCCTGTTGAGCCAGTTGAAGCAACTGATTTAAGTTTTCTGTGGGGGGAGACACGAGCTGTTCAGAAGCAGCGGCTGACTTATGGGCTATGCCTAAAAGTGGCTCCTGGAAGGTACTCGCGATCGCCGCTTGATAATTCCAGGTGATTTGCAGATGCTTTTGTAACAGGCTAAATAGCTCGTCTGCTTGTACGGGTTTGCTCAAGAAATCATCGCCGCCTGCATCTAAGCTTTGCTGTTGATCCATAGTGGAGACGGAAGCCGAAGAAACAATCACGGGCAAATGCTTGAGCGAATCAGCCTCGCGAATGGATTGGAGAAACTGGTAGCCATCCATGACGGGCATTAAAAGATCGGTGATGATCAGATTAGGCTTAAGGAGCATCGCTTGGGTTAGCCCGACCTGCCCATCTTCGGCCTCAACAACGGTAAAGCCGAGCGGTTCCAGCAGGTTCACAATGACAGAGCGGTTTTCCCATTTGTCATCAACAATCAGGATGGTATGGCGATCGCCCTTGTAGCTAACGATTTGCGCTTCTGAATGTTGAGACAACAAGTATTGCCACTCTGTCGCAATCGGCAGTCGAACCTCAAATAGGAAGGTGCTACCAACACCTAGCTCACTCTGAACCTGGATCTGGCTGTCCATTAGTTGGGCGATCGTTTGGCTGATTGCTAACCCTAGCCCCGTCCCTTCAGAGTTGCGTTTGTGGTTGCTGACCTGCTCAAACGGCTGAAAGATTTTTTCTAGCACCTCAGAACTCATACCAATGCCCGTGTCGCTGATCTGAAACCGGAGGTGAACCGTGGCTGCTTCTGCTGGGCGATCGCCCGACTGACCAGGTTGGTCAAGCCGCTCAATCTTAAACGTCACCTTACCCTGGTCGGTGAACTTCACCGCATTGCCAAGTAGATTGATCAACACCTGCCGTAGCCGTTTTTCATCGATCTCTACCCCCTCTGGCAGATTGGCATCAGGGAGATAGACAAACTCAATCCCTTTTTGTTGCGCCCGAATATCAATCATCTCGGCAATGCCCTGTAGCAGCGCAGGCAGATGGACAGGATGGGGGATGAGTTCAAGTTTGCAAGCTTCGATTTTAGAAATATCTAAAACGTCATTGATCAGAGTGAGTAAGTGCGAGCCGCATTGATAGATGATATTGACACCCTTCCGCTCTTTTTCATCCCAGGTTTGAGAACGGCTGAGAATTTGGGCATAACCGAGAATGCCGTTTAAAGGAGTCCGAAGCTCATGACTCATGTTGGCGAGAAACTCGCTCTTAGCCCGACTGGCAACTTCTGCCGCCTCCTTGGATTGCTTAAGTGCAGCAGTTCGTTCTTCTACTTTGAACTCTAATTCTTCGTTTGCTTTTTCTAGGTGTGCTTTGACTTGCTCACGCTCCAAAATCACAGCTGACAAAATCAGCGTTGTCACCGTAACCGTGCCGATAAAGGCTTGTAATAACAGCAGCGTTTCGTTGAGTGTGCTGCGGTTAAAAGAACTGGTGCCGCGAATGGCTCCTGTAATTGCTAGGGCAGCCACTAAAACAATTGCAATCATGGCAAAGCGCTGCTCAGAGCGAAATGCCGCCCAGACCAGGAGGGGAATCAGCAAATACTCCACCGGGTAGCCATACCCAAAGGCAACCATCCCTACACACAGCAAAATGCTTGCCCAAATTCCCACTTCTAACAGTGAACGAGTTGACAGTCGTGTACTGCGAGGAAGTCTGCTATCAGCCTGCGAAGTCGATTTGCGCTGCCGTTTAAACCAATGCTCAATCCAAAACAGCAGCAGTGGTGCAACAACGAGAACTCCGATCGCATCGCCTAACCAGAAAGTGAGCCAACTAATAACATAGTTCTTGCCTTCGATAAAGCCACACAGGTACATGGTCGTCGAGCCAAACGTCGGACTCACCATGCAACTCAAAAGCTCGATGCCAGTAAAGCGGCTAACATTAGATGCTTTGCTGAAAATATGCCGGGGGCCAATTAAGCGGCGGATCAAGAACGCGCCAACTACCGCTTGTAGCACTGACCCGGTCGCAATTCCCAAGCCAGACACAATCGACATTGGCAGAATATTGGTGTTAGCCCAAAGCGCCCAAGTCGCTGCGACCAAAGCTCCTAGCCAAACGCCCCACCAGACGCGACTACCCAAAAGCAAAATGGTTGCCAGCGCAATGCCAGAGGGCGGATAGACAGGCGTAATAAACCCCGGTGGGATAGCAAGATATTGACCTAGCTTTGCGGTGCTGTAGTAAACAATTGCGATCGCGAGGATGAGAAAAACGTCTTTATATTGCTTGGGAAGAGATTTCAAATCCATAGAAGCAAGTAATAACAAGAGAATGAATCGATAACGAGCAGACCTTAAGCTTCAAGCGCTCAGGCTTAACATGAAATGATGCATGTAAGCAAAAATTTTCTACGTAGAACAACATCGCTTCCAGGGTATTAGTACCGACTTCTATTACTTCCGATAGTTGTCGTAATAGAGAAGAGCAGTAATATCCCTGAGTTAGTAAATAAATCAATTTTTTGCATTAACCAAAGTTTAATTAGTTAATCATCATAAAGATATGCGGCTGTCCTACATGCTTTCATCCAGCAGAACTTTAAGAATTAAGCGGCTCTAACTTACTTTGCTAGTGTTTCCCATTCAGCGTTAACGGTTCAACACAGTTTCAGAAGCAGATTCAGAGCTATCGTCAGAGTTTGATGACATTTCGGCTGGTAAATTTTCAACTTCAGAAAGTTTTTCGACGACCAACCGAGGTTTACCAGAACCTGATAATGCTTTAAGCAATTTGGGTTTGGGGTCGTGGAGCAAATAAATCAGGCGATCGCCGACTTGTAGCGAACTTTCTGCTGAAACCACTTGCAGCATTGAGTTGCGATTCACGACTAACGGCAACAAGCTACCTGCATCAACTAAACTCTGAATGTGCGCTTTTTGCAGCTCTAGCTTTTCAGCTTGAATTACTGTTTCACCTAGTTTAACGGCACCGTCCATTAGATACTGGTTCCAGCTTTTGAGCGACACTTGGGAATGAAAAGCCTGCTCAATGTTCAGTGGTTTTTTGTCTGTGGTGACTTGCTTCTCGCGCGGAAACACAGCCACCACGCGGGGCGGGCGAAACTCTTCTGTTGCTTTTTGAGCAACAACACGATTCACCTCACCATTCGCTGTAATGGCCAAAAAACTGCCCGTGTAAAACAAACCTGCTTCTTCTAAAACATCGGTTTCAAGGGCACTACTGACAAATAGACGGAGGTTTTCAGCTTCGGCTTGTTGCGCAAACTCTGGGTTGGTATCGATCAGGGCTACGGCTTCACCCTGTTCGCTATAAAGCCGACCAATCAGTAAACTCAGCGGATTGCACCCGACAATCACAACGCCTGTCGCTTGCTTGGAAGTGATCTGTAAGAAATTGGCGATCGGGCCAGCCGTTAGCCCTTGCACCACAATTGTCAGAATAATGGTGAGAAACACCAGCGCCTTAATCGCATCTCCCCCACTCACCCCGCGTTGCGTCAACAAAATGCTAAACAGCGAGGCCACTGATGCCGACACAATGCCGCGTGGCGCAATCCAGGCGAGGAAGGCTTTTTGACGCCAGTTTAAATCGCTCTGCCAGGTGCAAAGTCCAATATTGATGGGTCGCACAATAAACATCAGACAAAGCACGGTCAACACGCCGCCCCAACCTAGCGCAATCACCCCCGGCAAGGATAAGTCGGCTGACAAAAGAATAAAGAGTACTGATACCGCGAGGATTGTGAGTTGTCCTTTAAAACGTTTGAGCAGCCGCTCCTCTGGGATGTCAGATGCCCGCAAAACGATGCCAGCAGCAACGGCTGCCATTAATCCTGATTCGCTGCGGATGGTCTGTGCTAACCCATACAAGCCCCAAAGTCCTGCTAAAACGGTGAGCGCTTTCACGTCTTCTGACAAAAAAACTTCCCACTTGAGAAAAACACTCAGCACGAGGCCACCGATAATGCCGATCGCGGCCCCAACGCCCAACCGCAATAACAAACCAGTCACCACACTCAGGGGTTCAGCGCCACTATTGAGCAAGGTATCAAGCACAACCACTGCCAAGATTGCCCCAACCGGATCGATCAGAACACCTTCGCCTTCCAGCAGAGTTGCAACCTGGCGATCGACCTTGACCTGGCGCAGTAACGGCGTAATCACAGTGGGACCCGTGACAACCACCAGCGAGGCATACAAGAAGGCAATGCCCCAGGGAAACTCACTCAACCAGTGAGCTGCCATGCCACCACCCAGGAGCGTGACCAGTGTGCCGATGGTGACTAAATTACGCAGACTCGTGGAGACTCGTCCCAAATCTTTGAGTTCGAGGCTAAACCCCCCTTCAAACAGAATGATCGCAACCAGGAGGGACACCATGACTTCGAGGCCATTGCCCAACAAGGAAGGACGCAACCAGCCCAGTGCGCTTGGCCCCAACAAGATCCCAAACAACAGCAAAAACACGATGCCGGGTAGCCGCAAAAATTCTGCAATCACCTGAGCGCTGACTCCTGCGATGACAGTCAGAATGATTTGCAGCGTAATGTCGAATGTGGAATCCATACTCCCTTAGTCGGCGATCGCAAACGGGTAAATCCTGAGAAAACGGAACGTTTTAGCCACCATTTACCTGCTCAGTTTTACCTTTTGCCGCAGCTACGACATCCCCATGATTTCATAACCGGCATCGACATATACGACTTGCCCAGTGATTCCACTGGCCAGGTCGCTGCATAAAAAGGCGGCGGTGTTACCCACTTCAAGTTGAGTTACAGTCCGTCGCAGTGGTGCAACTTTCTCAACGTGGTGAATCATGTCTAAAATGCCGCCGACTGCAGAAGAAGCTAGCGTGCGAATCGGTCCTGCGGAGATGGCATTCACCCGAATATTAGATGGGCCTAAGTCAGAAGCAAGATAACGCACATTCATCTCTAGGGCGGCTTTGGCAATCCCCATGACGTTGTAATTGGGGATAACTTTGACTCCTCCCAAATAGGTCAGCGTCACAACACTGCCACCATCGGTCATCAAGGGCTTAGCTCCAGCGCACAACTTAATCAACGAATAAGCACTGATATCGAGAGCCAGTTGAAACCCGTCGCGTGACGTTTCGACAAAACCACCCGACAAATCATCTTTGTTGGCGAAGGCGAGGCAGTGAATCAGAATGTCAAGCTTGCCCCACTGTTCTTTGACGGTGTTAAATAGCGCTTCTACCTGGCTATCGTCTTGCACGTTGCAGGGGGCAAACAAGCTGGGCGAGAGCGGCTCTACCAGTTCTGCTACTTTTTTTTCAAGTTTGCCCTTGTCATCAGGCAGATAAGTTACCCCAATGTTGGCTCCGGCTTTGTGAAGCTGTTGGGCGATGCCCCAGGCAATGGAGCGGTTATTTGCAATTCCAGTGACAAGTGCATTTTTTCCAGTCAGATCCAGCATGGGTGATCGCGTGATAGGCAACTATATGGGCATTTATGAGTATGGCAGACATGGGGACTAGCGATCGCATTTGATTCGGTTATTCCACCAGGTGTTAGACCCTCAAGGCTTGCCGAACCTGTTGCACAATGGCCTCTGGCGTTTGAGAAATTTCGATCGCGATGCCTGTGGTTGGTTCTTCTAAAACGTCTAACTGGCTCTTGAGCAGCTCTAGCTTCATAAAGTGGTTGTGGCGCTGTTGAATGCGCTCGGCCAACAGTTCATTAGAGCCTTTCAGGTAGACAAGCTGAACGCCAGCCTGCCCAACGTGGAGCATCTGTCGATAGCTCGCCTTTAAAGCTGAGCAAGCAAGCACGACGTTTTGCTGAGATTTGAGCCAGGTTTCGATCATGTGTTGCAGCAATGATAGCCAAGGGAGCCGATCACAATCGGTAAGTGGCACGCCCTGTCGCATTTTTTCAATGTTCTCTAGCGGGTGAAAGTCATCGGCATCAATGTATTGCCAGCTTAAAGTGTCGGCTAGTTTGTGGGCGATCGTCGATTTGCCTGAGCCTGCAACGCCCATGACGAGAATGACCATGATGATTTGGAAAGAGGGAGAAGACAGGATGGAAGTGGCGAGGAGCCCCTTGATCTTAACGGGCACAAAAAAATTGCGGTGCGACGATAGCGAATCGCGATCGCAAAAAGCCAATCAATCCACTCATCGCAGCTTAAGTCGCGATCGGAAACTAGAAGACTGAGATGGGGGTGGTGGGACTTGAACCCACACGACCTTGCGGTCAACGGATTTTAAGTCCGTAGCGTCTGCCATTCCGCCACACCCCCGCGCGTGTTAGCTGCGGTCACACTCGATAGAGCCACACCGCCAGCGAATTACTAGATTAGCGTGCTTTGGTACAAACTCGTCATAAGTATTTTAAATTTTTGCGTGGTTTTTTAATAGGTGGAGGTTAAGTGCAGCCAAACAAGCAGGTTTCAACTGGTTTGGCTGCGATCAAAAACGCGGCTTCACAGCCTAAAGCTTGGGCGATCGCGTGTGCCAGTCTGTCGCTTGTTCGTAGGCATAACCCACTTGCAACACGTTATCTTCGCGTAACACACCGCCAATGATTTGTAAGCCAATTGGCATCCCAGCAGCGTCAAACCCACACGGCACACTCATGCCCGGTAACCCTGCCAAATTGACAGGAATGGTCATCAAATCGACCAGATACATGCTGAGTGGGTCAGCCGATTTATCGCCTGCTTTAAACGCCGTTGTGGGAACCGTTGGGCAGACCAGGGCATCCACCTGTTTAAAGGCTGCTTCAAAGTCTTGCTTAATCAGTGTCCGCACTTTTTGAGCTTTGAGGTAATAGGCATCATAATAGCCAGCCGAGAGCGTATAGGTGCCAATCATGATTCGGCGTTTGACTTCTGCGCCAAACCCTTCAGCGCGAGTGCGGGTGTACATTTCCATCAAGTTGTCGGCATCGGGAATGCGAGCGCCATACTTCACCCCGTCATAGCGAGCCAGGTTGGCTGATGCCTCTGATGGAGCAATGATGTAGTAAGCCGCAATGCCATACCGGAAACGGGGGCAGGAGATTTCGACGACCTCAGCTCCCAGACTTTGCAGTTGTTGAATGGCAGTTTCGACGGCAGCGCCCACTTCGACATCTAAACCTTCGCCAAACGTTTCTTTAATCACACCGATTTTCTTGCCTTTTAAGTCAGGCTTGAGAAACTGGGTGTAATCGGGAATTTCGACGTTGAGGCTGGTGGAATCTTTAGGGTCATGACCCGCGATCGCCCCTAACAAAATTGCTGTATCCTCGACGCTGCGAGAGAAAGGGCCAATTTGGTCCAGGGAGGAAGCGAAAGCGACCAGGCCGTAACGCGAAACCAGTCCATAAGTCGGTTTCATTCCGACGATGCCGCAAAACGACGCAGGCTGACGAATCGAGCCACCTGTATCTGAACCCAACGAAACGGTACATTCTCCGGCTGCCACAGCCGCCGCCGAACCGCCAGACGAACCACCCGGTACACGCGATACATCCCAGGGATTGTAAGTAAGTTGATAAGCCGATGTCTCAGTGGAGCCGCCCATCGCAAACTCATCCAGGTTGGTCTTACCAACCGTAACAGCGCCCGCATCCAGCAATTTTTGTGTCACCGTTGATTCATAGGGAGGCACAAAATTTTGCAAGATGCGCGAAGCACAGGTAGTCGGAATTCCCTGCGTACACATATTGTCTTTGATGCCGACTGGAATGCCTGCCAGCAAGCCAATCGCTTCGCCCGCCGCAATTTTGGCATCGATCTGTTTTGCTTGCTCTAAAGCCTTCTCAGCCGTAACGTGCAAAAAACTGTGAACTTTGGGTTCAACGCTTTGAATCCGCTCCAGTGCTTCCTGGGCAATCTCAACGGCAGAGCGTTCTTTTTTGACCAGTTGTTGATGCAACGCGCGGATGGATGTCATGAAAGCCTCTCGGTGTTTATCTCTACAGTCACCAACGCTCCATTATAGGATGGGTCGGCTCCTTACTTTGCTTGGGTGATAAGTCGCAGCTTTAGGCGGCTGCCAGCTTCTCGGCAAGCCACTCTTGCAAAATTGGGTTGACTTGCTCTGGTGCCTCATCTTGCGGGCAGTGCCCCACACCTGGCAATTCAATAAATTTTTCCACGGCTGGGTAATCGGCAAATTTGCGTCCCAAAGCGACGGGTTCCCAGGGGTCATCAGCGCCCCATACCATCAATGCCGGACAGGGCAGTTTTGCGAGCAGGTCTTCTGGCAGTGGCCCCTGAGAATAAGCGGTAAAAGCTAAGAAAACGCCAACCGCCCCCGGATCGCTGGCGGGTGTTAGTAGCATCTCAACCAATTCGTCTGTTACAGCCGCCGGATTTTTGTAGGCTTGCAGCAAAATCTTGCGAACTGTTTTAGGTTTGGCAATCTGGCTAAAAAAGGCTTTCCCAATCCACGAGGTTTGCAGCACTTTCTGCAAAATGGGGGCACCTATGCGCTTATAAAAAGGTTGAGTGTCACGGCGGCGATCGTGCAGCAGGCGTAGCGAACAGTTAATCATCGCGATCGCCCGCACCCATTCAGGGTTATCAACGGCTGTCTGCATTACCGCAATACAGCCAATTGAGTTGCCAATCAGAAAAGCAGGCTCGCCTACAACCTCACGGCAAAAATCAGTCAGTTGTTGCGACCACGTTTCAAAGGTATAGCCCAGCTCTTGGGTTGGCGCAGGCTTAGCCGAACCACCAAAACCCAGCAGATCGATCGCATAGACGCGATTGGTTTTTGCCAACTCAGGCATGTTTTTGCGCCAGTGGCCCAAAGACGCCCCAAACCCATGCACCAAAATCACGGGGGGGCCTTGCTCCCCCTGGGTTTGGTAGGTGATGGGATAACCCCGCCACTGCCAAATTTGTGTCTCAGCTTGCACCGAAGTTGTAGCAGCCATGTGGATTTTTTGGGAATTAGGCGTTGCTGATTGGGCGTATGAATTCTGTAAGGGCGTTTCGCGAAACGCCCCTAGCATAGGGATGCTTATCCAAAAATCATATATACATTCAGCAACGCCGGGAATTACTCTTTGATTTCAGCAATTCTCATTTTGAAACATTTGTACTGTAGCCAGAGTGTCTAAAGACTTGTGCACTCAATGTTATAAACGGCAGAATGCGGGTTTCAGCCATTCATAAACGTTAAAACCGGACGTTTTTATGAGAATCAT